>DATAIM010000257.1:0-13224 GCA_036262655.1 Gemmatimonadaceae bacterium
TGAAGTCGAGCGTCTGGCGCGCGGTCGCAAGCAGGCTGTAATTGGCCGACGCACCGCCGATGAAGCGGTATACGTTTTCCGGGCTTGTGAGGAATGCCTGATCCTGGAAAGGATTGTCGCCGTTCGAGCTGAACGGGTTCCGGGGGAAGATGCCGGTCACCGGGTCGGCGCGAAAGTCGAAGAACGACGGCGTCACCGAGAAAATCGTATACGGATTCACGTTCGCGTTGTCGTTGCCGCTGATTCCGCGCTCCGTGAGGCTGTGCACTATCTGAGTGTTCGCCTTGACGTTGAGCCGCGTGCCTATCTGCTGCCCGATGTTGATTCGAAGCGACTGTTTGTTGTAGCCGGTCCCCTTCTGGATTCCTGCATCCCGCTTTACCAGTCCCGAGACGAAATAGCTCGTTCCGGCGTTACCGCCGCTGACCGAGAGGTCAGTCTCATACGAGAGATCCTTCTCGCCGTAGAACTGGTCCTGGAAGTCATTGCAGACAGGCTTGAAGAGACTCGCGCCGAGGCCGGGGAACGCCTCCTCGGCTTCTTCGGCCGATTTGAAGCAGCGGATATCGAGCTTGTTCGAGAGGCTGAACTGCCCAAGGCGCTGCGTAACGTTCATCGCCGGCTTGCCGTTTCTTCCCCGCTTGGTCGTGATGATGATCACACCGTTGGAAGCAGCCGAGCCGTAGATCGCGCCCGCCGACGCACCCTTCAGCACCGAGATGTCCTCGATGTCCGCAGGATTGATGTCGGCGATACGGTTGACCTGCTGATCCTGGTTCGACGTGCCAATGACGCGCGATGCCTGTGTTATTGTCGTGAGACCGCTGGAGATCGCGCTGTTGCTGACGATGACGCCGTCAACGACGTAGAGCGGGCTCGAGCTCGAGCCGATCGACGTCACGCCGCGGAGCTGAACCTGCGCGCCTCCACCTGGTGCGCCGGAGTTGGTGGTGACGATTGCGCCCGCGATCTTGCCCTGAAGCGCGTTTTCGATCGTCGGAGTCGGCGCTCTGTTGAGCTGCTCGCCGCTGACTACGGCGACCGCGTTCGCGGCGTTCTGACTGGAGATCGATGTTACGGTTCCGGTGATGACCTGCTTGTCGAGCTCGAGGACGTCCTTGGTGAGCTGCACCGCAACGTCATTCGCGCCGGGATTGAGGGTGACGGTCTTCGGCTGGTAACCGATGCGCCGGATTCTCAGCGTCGTCGTGCCATCGGGTACCGTTAGCGAGAAGACGCCATCGGCACTGGTGATCGCACCGAGGGTCGTTCCAACAACGCTGACGGTTGCGGAGGGAATCGGCGCTCCACCCGCCTGTTCGGTTACGCGGCCATTGATGCGCCGCGTCTGGGCCCATGCACTCGTGCCGAACAGCGCGAGCAGCATGAACGACATGACTAACGAACGAATTGTTTTCACACGCCTCTCCATGAGTGTTGGAGGTAGTCGCACAACCGGTGCTCATGGATATGAGAACCGGTCCGACCAGGAAACGGGTTTCTACCGGTCGAAAGTGGTGCTCTACTTAAGGCGTGGGCTGCAGTCGTGTCAAGAGACTATCAATACGCTGTCAGTGAAGTGTAGTGTTCGTAAAAAGACGTTTGCTTAAAGAGTACTCCATTATTTGCCGGGCGCAGCAGGTTTCGAGAAATCGACTGACGGAGCCGACTCTGATCCCGGGGGCGCGTCGTAGTACGGTCGCGGCTTTGCTCCTGTAACCTTCGCCGTGAGCGCCTGCGGAAAACCGCGGATGTACGTGTTGTAGTCGCGCACCGCGGCGTTGTAGTCGCTTCTCGAGACCGCAATTCTGTTCTCCGTTCCGGAAAGCTCATCCTGCAGCCGAAGGAACTGCTGGTCCGCTTTCAGCTGGGGATATGCTTCTGAGATGGCCAGAAGTCGTCCGAGCGCTCCGGTCAGCTGAGCATCCGCCGCGACCTGTTGCGCGGGATCGCCTGATCGAACGGCTCCCGCAAGCTTCGCCCTCGCTTCGGCGACCTGCGTGAACACTCCTTCTTCGTGTGCCGCGTAGCCCTTCACAGTAGCGACGAGGTTTGGAACGAGATCAGCACGCCGCTGAAGCTGCACCTCGATCTGCTGCTTTGCGGACGATGCGGTCTCGTCCAGCGTCTGGATCCGGTTGTATCCACAACCGGACAGGAGGACGGGAGCAAGGAGAGCAAGAAAGCGACGTTTCATCGGTCGGGTGCCTCGTTGAGTGAGTCGAATAACCTACGCAGCAACACGGACAAAGTTTACGCGGTCCAGCGGTCGAGGTAAGCGACGAGCGCTTCCATTCCCGCCATGTATCCAGCGAGAGTCGAGCCAGCGTCATCGCGTGACAGTTTTCGCGTTCCGCGGAGATGCTCGACCGCCCTTGTAAATGGGCTCACGTCGAATCCGGCCTTTCGCGCAACAACGGCGGAAAGGGCCGCGTAATCCTGGGGCGGGATATCTCCCTCGAGGCGCACAACGCCGCGAAAGACCACCATGATCGCGCTCAAGCTCGCCTCGAGCAGCCGTATCTGCTCGTGAGAGTCGTTTCCGGCGGCCATCGCTCCACGGCGGAGATGCAGCAGCTTGCCGAGCGCCTGCTGCTCCACCTGTAGACGAAGGTCGGAGCGCGAGACGGTGATGCCCTCGGTAAGATCTTCGCCGTAAAGAACACGGTGGCGCTCGAGGATGTCGGCGTACTCCATCGGAAAAACGTCGGACGACGACCTCCACTCAGCGGTCGTGAAGGTCATCGGCGGGGGATTGCCTGCTTCGCCCCAGGCGCGAAGAACGGCACCGACGGCGGCAAGACGATCGAGCGGCACGGCGTCGAGTGCGACCAGCACGTTGTAGTCCGACTTCTTTTCGATGTGCTCGCCGGCGACCGCTGATCCGTAAAGAATCACCGAGCGGAGCGTCTCACCATAAGCTGCCCGGAGCTGCTCGACGAGCTCATCCAATTTCATCGCCATAGTCTTCTCACCAGGAGGAACCTCCGCCACCGCCAGAAAAACCGCCGCCGCCGCCGAAGCCGCCAAACCCGCCCCCGCCGCCGCCGAATCCGCCGCCGCCCCAGCTTCCCCCGCCGCCACCGCCCATCGGCACGATAATGGGGAGGCCGCTGCCACAGCCACTTCGTCTGCCGCGGCGCCCGCGCTTGCCAGCGTTGCTCAGGATCGAGAGCACGACGAAGAAGATGATGAGAACGACGAACGGAGGTATTCCGCCACCCCGCGGCGCGCGCGAGACCCGCACCGGCGGTGGCGCGACGAGCCCGGTATCGAGAGTGAAGTTGAACTCCCTCGCAAAGCGCTCGGCGGTTCGAAGCGTGACCAGCTCCAACCCGGACGCATAATCACGCTGCACGAAGCTCGGCGTTGCCTCGCGGCAGATTTCGCCGGCGGTGGCATCGGTAATGAACCCCTCAGTGCCCTGTCCAGTGAGGATAAAGCACCGGCCGCGGTTGTCGGAGTTCGTTTCTTTCGGAACGAGCAGGATCACGGCGCCTGCATTCCGTGTAGGGTCGCCGGGATTGCCGATCTTACCGACCTTCCACTCGCGGCCGATGCGAAGCGCGACGTCCGCAGCCTCGCGCCCTTTCAGATCAGACAGTGTGACGACGGCGATCTCACCACGGGATTTCGCTCTCACGTCTTCCGCGATTCGCGTTAGGCGTGCAATAGTCCCGACGTCGAGAACGCCGGCAAAGTCGTTGACCAGGCCAGTCGGCGCAGGAATCGTCGGCTCCTGCGCGCCAGCACAGGGACTGATCGCGGCGGAGACGACGATCATGAGCGCCGGAATGAATCGCGCCATGGCGCGCATGATTACACCTGCGATACGGGGAATCCGTCCTCCACCCTTGATTTCAACCCTCCCGCCGCCACCTATTTAGCGGATGCCGACATGCCGAGTCAACTTTAGTGCCGCGCTTGCCGCAGCATTCTTCTCCGTTGCCTGCAATCCCGCAAATTCGGCGACACGCAGCGATGCCCCGGCAACCTCCGGGACCGGGAAAACAGAGGCCGCGAAATCACCTCCACGCGAGCCGGCAGATCCATCGGTCGCAGCAGCAGACCGCGGGAGAATCGGCGGCGACAGCTCGGCCAGAGCGTGGGTCATCATCGCCAGCGATTTCCAATGCCCGTTCTGCAAGCAATGGCACGACGAGACATACAAACCGTTCATCGATCAGTATGTACGGACTGGTAAGGTAAGAGTTGCGTATATCCATTTCCCCCTGAATCAGCACCAGAACGCTGTCGTGACGGCTGAAGCATCGATGTGCGCTGCGGCGCAGAACCGGTTCTGGGAATACCACGACGCGCTGTTCGACACACAGCTCCAATGGGCGAAAATGCCCGACCCTCGCGCCCTCCTCGATTCGATTGCCCAGGCCGTCGGGGTCAAGGCTGGCGATTTTCGCGAGTGTCTCAATTCACACCGCATGCAGCCGCTCGTAATGGCTGACCGCGATCGTGCGAGCGCCGCGGGGGTGGGGTCGACGCCGAGTTTCCTCATCGGAGACCAGGTGCTTGCCGGCGCGCAGCCCCTCGACGAGATGCGCCCGGCAATCGATGCCGCGATAGCGAAGAGCGCCAGCGCCGGCAGTCGTTGACCGGGCGTACGCCCATATCCGAGAGATGCACCCCGTAGTCCGCTTCTCATACGAGACGGCGGGAGCGATTACCCGGTTGGGAGTTTCAATCGCTCCTCCGGGAAAAACGAAGCTGCTGAGGGCACTATCCGCGAGACGGGGGTTGCTCGACCGATATCGGGACTGGGCGCACCGGAATCGCGATTCTTCGCGGCCGCTGCTCTGGGTTCACGCTCCCTCCGTCGGCGAGGGCCTCCAGGCACTTCCCGTGATCGAGAGGTTCAGGGCGCGCCGTCCTGATGCACAGCTGATTTACACGTTTTACTCGCCGAGCGCGGAGAGATTCGCGGCGAGCACCGGGGCCGATTTTTTTGACTACCTGCCGTTCGACGACGTGGTGGCAACGGCGGAAGCACTCGACCTGATCGTTCCCACCGCGCTCGTGTTCAGTAAGCTCGACGTCTGGCCCCTCCTCGTTGAGAACGCCGTCAAACGCGGAGTGAAGCTTGGTCTCCTGAGCGCAACAGTCCCAGAATCGTCGGGCCGGAGGTCGGGGGTAGCTCTTCTCGCACTTCGCGAGGCGTACTCGGCGCTCGATGTGGTGGGAGCGATATCGCCCTCCGACGCGGAGCGTTTGCTAGCGATGGGAGTGCGCGGCGAAAAGATGACGGTGACCGGTGATACACGATACGATCAGGTGTGGGCGCGTGCGACGACACCAAGCGAGTCACGTGACCGCGTAGTAGCACGCTATGCTGATTCCAGAAAGACACTGGTTGCTGGCTCCACGTGGCCTCCGGATGAGAAGCGCCTCCTTCCGGCCTGGCTCCACACGCGCCGCCAGCTCCCGACGGTGCGGCTGATCATCGCACCGCATGAGCTTTCCAAACGGCACCTCACCGCGATCGAGCGATGGGCTCGAGACTCGTCGCTTACCTTGTCGCGCACGAGTGAGGCGGAGCCACGAGCGACCGACGTCGTACTCGTCGACGATTATGGAATACTCGCGGACATGTACGCAGTCGGCGACGCGGCGTACGTCGGCGGCGGATTTCACAGCGACGGCCTTCACTCGATGCTGGAGCCGGCGGCATTCGGCGCTCCTGTTCTCGTTGGTCCGATGCATTCAGACAATCGAGACGCCGGCCTGTTGGTAAACGGGGGAGGCGCTGTGCGGTGCCCCGGGCCAGGTGACATCTCGGCGCGGTTGCTCGCGTGGTTCAGGAATCCACAGGTTCTTTCGCGGGCGAGCGCATCAGCGAGGCGAGTAGTCGAAGCGGGAATCGGGGCGGCAGAGCGATCGACCGAGCTCGTGGAGTCCCTGTTCGAGGACCCTGCGCGAAAGCTTGAAGTCTGACCGGCCGCGTTTCGCGAGCTTTAGAGGGTTGATCGGATGCTCAGGCGCGCGGAGGCGGGACTGGTGTCGCGCGCTCTGGTGCGGGCGGGTGCAGATAGAACCCCTGCACCAGGTGGACCCCGAGCTGCTTGACCGTCTCGTATTCCTCGGCGGTCTCTACTCCCTCGGCGATCACCATCGCATTCTGGTCGTTACCGAATCCGACCATCTTCTCGACGAGACTCTGCTTGATGAAGTTCGCGTCGATGCAGTTGATGAGGGAGATGTCGAGCTTGATGAAGTTGGGCTCGAGGTTCGCGATTGATCCAAGCCCGGCGTACCCGCTTCCGGCGTCGTCCACCGCGAACCTGTAACCGCGGTCACGGAAATCCTTCAGTCGGCCGCGGAATTTCGGGTAGTCGCGGATCGCGGTACGCTCCGTTATCTCGAGCACCACTTTGCTGGGATCTTTCACGTCGAGATCCATCTCGGTGAACATCGGATCCGTGAAGTCGTGCGGGTCGACGTTGATGAAAAGCAGCTGGTTTTTCGTGAGACGCTCTTTCATTCCGGAGATCGCGGTGTTCCGGCACAGGCGGCTCAGCTCCCAGATCATGTCAGTCTGCTCGGCAACCTCGAACATCACTTCAGGACGCCGCATCGACTTCATCGTCCCGCGCGCGAGCGCCTCGTACCCGAAGATCTCCTGCGTCTCGGTCACTACTATAGGGTGGTAGTCTATGTACAGGCTTCCAGTTCGGAGCGTATCGCGGAGATCGGAGGCTTTCTGCGCGAATTCCCGCTGCTCGACGGAGTTTGACGAGCTCGCAGCATCGCGGATCGCGCGGTAGATCTGTCTCTCGAGGCGGATCTTCGGATCGTAGTGGATGTGAGCGCTGCCGACGAACGTATCGAACAGAGCGGCGATCTCGTCGCCATGCTCGTCCTCGATGCGCCTCGCGATATACTGGTGCAGCTTGCCCGTCAGCTCGGTAATCTGGTCCGGGCTCGGCACCGCTTTCTCAGGCGGCGGAATATGAAAGAGCACGAAGTCGTCGTCATTCGTGAAGTTGACCATCACTTCCGAGCCGGCAAACGGGCTCGTGCTCAGGAACTCGCGGATGGCGGCGCCCGTGGTCTGGAGAATCTCATCGAGCTTCTCCCATCCATAGATCTCCTCGATCTTCGTGTAGCGATCGAAGTTGAAGTAAAGGACGAGGAGCTCTTTCCTCTCCTGAATCGCCTGCCGGACGGAATCGATTGCAGCTGAGACTGTGGGGACCCTCTGTTCGGAGCCGCCGCGGAACAGTCTTCTGTAATTCGGCAAAATCAGCGGGTCGGAGAAAGCTGGGCGATGTTGCGTTCCACCACCGCCGCCAGCCTCGCAAGCTCGAAGGGTTTCTCGACATAGTCATCGGCACCCGTCTCGAGAGCCTGACGCTTATCCATCCAGTCCTGCAGAGCGGTGACCATGACCACGCGCAAGGGGCGTCCCTCAGCGCTCGCTTTCATCTCGCGACAGACCTGCCATCCATCGCGTCCGGGCATCATCACGTCAAGCAGAACGATTGTCGGCTTCATGGACTCAAAGAGGTCCATCGCCTCGTCACCATTGTATGCGACGGAGATCGGGTATCCACGCGCTTCCAGGTAATCGCGAATGATGTTGGCGTTGTCCTCGTTGTCGTCAACGACGAGGATGGGAGGGAGTGACTGATCGGTCATTGATTCTACGTTGGGGTCAGAGGCCATACATGGCAAGTGCGGGGCCCGCCCGGCGGGTTCTTGACATTCGTTGTAACCGCTGACAGCGTGAACGTCATAGTATCGATTCGTACAGGTGATAAGGATGTCTTACCGCACCCGAATGGTGGTCGCTCGCGCGGCCGCACTCTCAGTGATCGCATTTACCGCGGTCGATCTCGAAGCGCAGTCGCCGGTGACATACCTTGTCGCCGGAGTGGTGGTCGACCAGAACAGAAATCCGGTTGCCGCTGCCGAGCTCAGCATCGGGCACGGCAGCCGCGCGATCAAAACGCGAACGAATGAGGCGGGGCGGTTTGACTTCGGCCGGATGACGGCGGGCTCGGTCGAGATCGTTGTTCACCGTCTCGGGTTTCAGGAACGCACGCTCACCGTCGATGTGGGCTCCTCCCCCTCCCCGCTCGAGATCGCTCTCCTTCCCGTCGCGGCAGACATCGATGCGGTAGTCATCGAGGCGTCAGGCGGCCGCCTCCAGGAGTTCACGGACCACAGGAAGCAGAGCAAGTTCGGGCACTTCTTCGATCAGAACGACATTCGCACCAAATCCCCGCGATTCGTGAGTGAATTGTTCCGCGGTATTCCGGGAGCACGGCTCGCTCCCGCCGCCGGAAGCGGGTCCAAGGTTCTGCTGCGAGGGTGTCGTCCGAAGATCTGGATCGATGGCGTGCTTGCGCAGGATGCCGAGATAGACGAGGTGATCTCGCCGTCGGAGATTGCGGGCATCGAGATCTATCCATCATGGGCGGGGATTCCGGCGCAGTACATGGATCGGGAGAACAGGGCGTGCGGAGCCGTATTGATCTGGTCGCGCCAGTCCTGAGGGCGTAATCCCTGAATGCTGCGGAGGCGGATGCACTCTTCGATCTGATGACCGGCTGAAACGCCGGCACCAAACCCGGAGACAAAAAACCCCTCGAGATGGCGAGGGGTTTCTTGTCTTCAAAAGCAACGCCAGTGTAATCAGGGAGGCGGGGCTTGACCTCTCACACCGCAGCCAGTGAAGTACGTTGGTGCAGCGGTTGGGTTCTTGTCCCAGTACATGCGCGAGTTGAAGGTATCCGCGCCCTGCGCCGTAATCGCTGCGTTCACGTTCTCGATGTTGACTGATTTCTCGGTGATCGAGTACTGGAAGCGGCGCGGCACGGTGCTCTGCGTCGCGGCAACTCCCGGCTGAACCGATGCGGGCTGACACGTACGCCGCCACTCGGACCACGCCGTGCCGCCGTCGGTGTAAAGCGCTATCCATTTTTGCTGCGCAATCTGCGCGAGACCGGCAGTGCCACCCTTGTAGGCAACGGAGCCCTGCGCGAGATAAGCGTTGATTTGCGCCGTCGGCACGCCCCACTGCTCCATCGAGGCTCGAATACCGGCGATGTAATGGCTCGCCGCCGACCCGGCGATCGTTGCAAGTCCGCGCTCGACCGCCTCCGCCTTGATGAACTCGACCTCGGCGTAGGTCATGAGGAACGAGGGGAAGCTGTTTCCACTGCCGCCATAAAAACCATAGGCGGTGTTACCTGGGTAGAAAACCGCGCCCGGGCGCGAAGCGGCCGTGATGTATGGCGCGGCATCCGAGGCGAGAAGCGCATTCGGCGCACCCTTGTACACAGTGGGGTCGGCCGGAGTCGGCTGCGCGTAAATCGGGATTCGCGGATCGTTAGTGGCCTTGAGCAGGTTCATCAACACCAGCGACACGCGGTGGTCATCGCGAGTCGCGAAGTTCACCGCCCACGGATTGTTGTACACACCGTCGCCGGGCCAGTGCAGCTCGGCGTTGTCGGCGTTGGACTGGAACACGCCGCCGGGTGCGGCGAACGCTGCGGCGAGCTGGGTCCTGGTAGTTGCGGCGTCGACGTTCACGAGCTGAAGTGCATACCGCGCCCGGAGTGAGTTCGAGAACCGCTGCCAGTTCGTAAGACTTCCTCCGAAAATCGGATCTCCTCCGCCGAGGCTGCCGGATCCTCCCTGCATATCCTTGCTCGCCTTGTCGAGAACCTTGAAGAAGTCGGCGTAAATGTCCTTCTGTGCGTCGTACTTCGGCGAGAGACTTCCAGCTTCCTCATCGCCTTTCAGCGCTTCGAAATACGGAATGTCTCCCCACGTGTTCGTGAGATAGCCGAACTCCCAGGTGCGCATCACGAGTGCGGGACCATAGACGCCCGCCTCATTGGACGCGGTGCCCTTCGCGATCACCTTCTGATAATCCTCGAGCTCCTGGATGTACGGATTGTCGAAGTAGGCCTGCGTCGATCCCCCGGTCAGACGCGCGTAACGATCCTCGTCGGGGTACTGGACTTCGGCCAGGTGCTGCGCCACGAATTCCGTCCCGCGGAGATCGTAACCGGCGCCCAGCCAGAGGTTGACACCCCGCACAGTCCCCGCAGTAAACAGCGTTGCCGCCGGCACGTCCTCGGGGCTGTTCGGATTCCTGTTGAGACCCGTGAGCTTGTCGTTGTTGCACGCAGTGGCAGTGAGCGCCAGGGCGACAACAGAAGCGACGGTCCCTCGTTTGATATTCATCATTGTCGTTCCTGATTACGGTGTGATCCGGAAGCTGAGACCCCAGCTCCTGGCGTTCGGAAGCGCGGCGAACTCGACGCCCTGGAAGTTGCCGATGCTGTACGAGAACTCTGGATCGATGTTGGGAACGTCGGTCCACGTGAAGAGATTGCGTCCAGTGAGGGACACGTTCACGGCGCGGGCGCCAAAGCGGCTCGCCCAGCGCGTCGGAAGCTCGAAGCCAAAGCGCAACTCGCGCAGCTTGGTCCAGCTCGCGTCGTAGACATACGGCTCCATCACCGGGAAGATGTTCTGGAAATACTGTTCGGCAGTCACCCTCTCGGTGTTCGGTTTGCCGGTGTTGATGTCGATGCCGTCGACGACTAATCCAGGCTTGTTCCAGTCTTCCTCACGTCCCTTCAGTGAGCTCTTGAGCACTCCGGAGTACTCTCCGAAGAAGTTCGTGATGCTCACGATGTTGCCACCGCGCCGCATATCGATCAGCGCGTTGAGCGAGAAATTCCTGAACTTGAAGGAGTTGTTCCAGCCACCGGTCCAGTCGGGCTGGATGTTGCCGAGAACCTTGCGGCCACCGAGCACGGTGATTCCACCATCTGTATAGATCTTGCCAGTGGCAGAATCGCGGTCGAACGCATAGCCGAAGATCGACCCGTAAGGCTCGCCTTCACGCGCTTCGATGTTCGTGTACCAGCTCGAGCCGATGACGAAAGTAGTGATGCCCGGGGCGAGCTTGTCTACCATGCTTTTGTTGCGGGAATAATTGAAAGTCGAGGTCCACTCGAGTCCGTTCGAATTGCGAAGCGGTGTTATTCCGAGCAGGAAGTCGATGCCTTTGTTGCTGATCTTTCCTGCATTGACGGCCTTCGACTGGAACCCGGACGTCGGCGAAACAGGAATCGTGAATATCTGGTTGCGTGTCGCCTTGTCGTACCAGCTCAGGTCGAGCGTCGCGCGACCGTCGAGCATGCTGAGCTCGAGGCCCGCCTCGACTGCCTTGGTCTGTTCCGGAAGGAGCTCCGGGTTGGCGATGAAGTTCTGAAGCGAGAACTGCGGAAGCCCCGCGAACTTGTTCGCCAGGCCGCCGTACGTCGTCCGCAGCTGATAGGGTCCAGCGTCCGCTCCCACGCGTGCTGTGGACGCTCTCACTTTTGCGTAGCTGAGGAAGCGATTCGAGAGCGAAGGAATCGCCTCGGTCAGCACAGCCGATGCGCTCAGCGACGGATAGAAGTAGGAATTCTTTCCTTCGGGCAGAGTGGATGACCAGTCGTTTCTGCCAGTTGCTTCGACGGTGAGCCAGTTGAACGCCGTCACAGCGAGATCGCCGTAGACGCCGTTCACCTGTCGCCGGGAATCGAACTGTCCGAGGGTCGGCGTCACCGCCGCATTGGTGACGTTGTAGATCCCCGCAACTGAAAGTCCCGTTGTAACGGTGGAGGTGGTGTTGAGCTGCTCCTGGTGGCGGCCGGCGCCCAGCGTCGCATTCACGCTGAAGTTGCGCGACAGCTCACGCGCAGCGGTGACGGAAACGTCGCTCGTCACCTGGCGGCTGTAGTCGTTGAGGAACGTGAATCCACCGAAGAAGTTCGGGTCGATGGCGTTTCCCTGGATGTTCTGCGGAGCGAAACGCTGGTCGACATTGAAACGGAAGATGTCCGTGCCCGTCCGCGCCGTAGCGCTGACGCCGGGAAGCAGCCGATAGGTTGCGGAAACGCTGCCCAGGATGCGGTCTCTCGTATCCTGAAGCGGGTTCTCGTACATCATCCAGAACGGATTGTTATGGAAGTTGTAGTTCCAGTTGAACTCGCGGTTGTCTGGCCCGCCGTTCGATGCACCACCCTTCGAATACGCTCGAAGAGCGTTCATATCGACTTGCCGGCCAAACCAGACGAACTGCTCCAGGATCCCATTGTTGTAGCCCACGCCGGGCCGGTTTAGAGCAGTGTTGTGCGTGTAAGAGATCGTCGCGTCGGTCGTGAGCTTGTCGCTCACCCGGACGGACCCGTTCAGAAGACCCGATGTCTTCGAGAACGTGTTGTTCGGGATGTAGCCGGTGATGTGATCGCGGCCGAGGGACATGCGGGCTGTGACGCGATCGGTTCCACCGCTGAACGCGATGGTATTGGAGATAGTGTGTCCCGTGTTGAAGAAGCTCTCCACATTGTCGGGATGTGCAACCCAGGGCTGGTTCGGGCCGGTGAATTGATCGATCAGCCGGCCGTCGAGCTTTGGACCGTAGCTCTGGTCGGCGAAGTCGTTGACGCCGCCGCCAGCGCCGTCGACAAACTCGAATTCACCCTGCGCTCCCTGGCCGTACAGGTTCTGGTAGTCCGGGAGAATCGAGGGCTTGTCCCAGGTCACAGTGGAGCTGATCTCAGTGCGCACGCGTCCCGATGTCGATGGTCCCTTCTTGGTGGTTATGACGACCACACCGTTCGCGGCGCGGGAGCCGTAAAGCGCCGCGGCGTTTGGCCCTTTGAGGATCGAAAGGGAGGCAATGTCATCCGGATTGATGTCACTGATCGCGCTGCCATAGTCGTAACCGCCATTGGGATCGCCCCCGCGGCCACGGTTGGACATCGGAATACCGTCGATCACGAACAGCGGCTGGTTGGTGCCTGTGATCGAGTTGGCCCCTCGGATGATCATATTCGTCGAGCCGCCCTGGGTGCCCGATCCGGTAATAGTTACGCCGGAAACCTTTCCGCCGAGCTGCTCGAGAAGGTTGATCGATTTGGTCTGATTGAGCTCTTCACTCGTGACCTGCTGCTGCGCGGTACCTACCCGGCTCTTCTGTCTCTCAATGCCCAGCCCCGTGATAACGGTTGCGGTCAGCTCCGTGGCCACGGGAGCAAGCCGGAAGTCCGCGACTACTGCATTACCGGTGAGCCGCACCGTGATCGAGCTCGAGGAGTACCCAATCCTCCGAGCGGTCATGATGACGTTCTGGCCGCGTGCATTGGCAGCCGGGACAGTGAAGCTGTATCGTCCGTCGGGGCCGGTTTGCGCGCCGATCCT
>DATAIM010000258.1:0-8670 GCA_036262655.1 Gemmatimonadaceae bacterium
GAACCAGAAGACGAGATTCGATCCGATCCGCGTCGGATTGACGTGCGAGCCCGCGCGCTCCACTGCGTCCATCACGCCGCCGCGCTCGAGCAGCTGATTGAACCTGATTCTCCGTAGAAGCTTCTCGGTTCCCTTCTCGAACAGCCGGGCAAGCAGATACCCGGCGAAGAGAATTACCAGCGCACCGACGAGAGCCGGCACGTACTGGTAGAGCTGGCTGAAGCTTTCCTGAAGCCGGTCTGCGAAGCTTTGCGTGGTCTCGCCCACTGTCTGCTCTGGTAGGAGTTCCGGAATGGTCCCTAAGAATAGCAGACCATACGACTCTTCGCTGGTGCTAGTTGCGCGTCCCGCGCTTGATGTCGTAAATCGCGCTGCGGTGACAGTTGGGACAGATCAGCCACTCCCTCTTTCGCGCATACCCGAGGCCGAACGAGCCGCCACCGATGGGCCGCTCGGTCATTCGCGTCAGGCACCTCGGACAGACGGGCATTACGCCTGAGACGAACACGCTACGAATCAGCTTCAGCTCATCGGCCGTGTACTGGGCGAGCTCGGTCACGACCCGACCTTGACCACGATCTTTCCGAACTGGTCGCCCGCTGCCAGTCGCTCGAACGCTTCCCGGCCGTTCTCGAGCTCATGCACAGAATCGATGACTGGCATCAGGCGCCCAGCTTCGAGCTGCTCCACTACCGCGCTGAATTCGGCGTCGTTCCCCATTGTCGAGCCCATGATCGTCCACTGATTCCAGAAGAGGCGGCGCACATCGGTCTCGACCATCGGCCCTGCGGTGCCGCCGCATGTGACCAGCCGGCCCCCGTGTCCAAGCGCTCTGAGGGAGCTTTCCCACGTCGCTCTGCCAACGCTGTCGATCACGATCGATACACCGCGCTTTCCGGTTCCGGCGCGAATCTCCTTGGCAACGTTCATGGTGCGGTGATTGAGAGTCTCATCGGCGCCAAGCTGACGGGCCCTCTCGAGCTTTTCGTCGCTCCCGGAAGTGACCCATACGTGTGCCCCGTGCTGCTTTGCAATGCGTAGAGCGGCCTGTGATACTCCGCCCCCGATTCCCCAGATGAGGACATCATCATCTGGTCCAACCCGGGCACGCGTTACGAGCATTCTCCACGCTGTCAGGTTGGCGAGTGTGAACGCGGCGGCTTCTTCAATGGATATGGCGTCCGGAATTCGGCGGACATTTCGCTCTGGAACGACCACATAATCGGCAAGGGTGCCCGGCAGGTGCTCACCGAGCAGCTTGAAACGGACGCACATCGATTGCTCACCGGCGACGCAGAACTCACATGTGCCATCGCTGATTCCCGGGTTGATAACAACGCGGTCGCCCGTCGCGACGCTGCTTACCTTGTCTCCGATTGCATCGATGATCCCTGTTGCATCCGCACCCATCACCCACCCGGGAGCGATGCTGACACCGGGCAACCCGGCAAGCATGAAGAGGTCGAGATGGTTGAGAGCGGCGGCATGAACGCGCACCCTCACTTCTCCCTCGCGCGGATCCGGCCGCGGGGCGTCCGTGCGGAATTCCAGGCGTTCAGTTCCACCGTGCGCAGAGATCGTCAGTGCTCGCAACGAAAACCTCGGTCGTTATATTGAGATTCCCTTCGCGTAAGCGACGGTGAGCGCACAAGATACCGGATCAGTTCTCATTTCGCTCCGAGTGTAATGATATCAATCAAGGTGCCTCCGCTGGGCGAATCGATCGTCGAGGCCACGGTTTCGCGGTGGGTCAGGAAGAAAGGCGACTCCGTTGCGAGTGGTGACACCCTGGTGGAGCTGGAGACGGACAAGATCAACGTCGAGGTGCCGGCCCCCCGGGCCGGGATTCTCTCGTCCCAGTCCGTGAGCGAAGGCGACGTCGTGAAGGTAGACCAGGTGCTCGGGGAGCTGGACGAGAGTGCCGTCCCGCCGGGACCCGCCATAAAATCTCCCGAACCGGCTGCGAGTACCGAGGCGCCTCGCCCTGGTACGAGCGTTCCCACGGCGCCAACGCGAGCCTCCGAGTCGACCGCGAGCGACGGCTCCGGGGTAAAGTCATCGCCAGCTGCGCGACGCGTAGCCGCAGATGCGGGCGTGCCGATAGCGACCATCGCGGGTACGGGAAGGGGCGGTGTCGTCAGCAAACCTGACGTCATTCAGCATATAACCCAGGAAGGCACTGGGGGGCTATCCACTTCGGCAGAGTCTACACGCGCTGTCGCCACCCAGTCTGCTCGAGAGGAGCATCAAGGTGCCACTAACGCGGCAGTACGAGCACCTGGCTCGACCACCTCTCCGGGACAGCTGGAAACACGCAAGAAGATGTCGACCCGGCGGAAGCGCATCGCCGAGAATCTCCTTCAATCCCAGCAGAACACTGCGCATCTCACCACGTTCAACGAGATCGACATGTCCGCCGTGAATTCACTCCGCGAGTGGATGAAGGATAAAGTCGAAAAGGAGTACGGGGTAAAGCTGACGTTCATGCCTTTCTTCGTGAAAGCTGCATGCATGGCGCTCGAAAAATTTCCAGTCGTCAATGCGCAGATCGACGGCGACGCGATCATCTACAAGCACTACGTCAACATGGGAATTGCCGTCGCCTCCGACGCCGGTCTGGTGGTGCCCAATATCAAGGATGCGCATCGGAAAGGCATCGTCGAAGTCAGCAGCGACATAACGGCTCTCGCAAAGCGCGCACGTGATGGAAAGCTCGCAATGGAGGATCTCACCGGCGGCACGTTCACCATTACGAACGGGGGAGTGTTCGGCTCTCTCGTATCGACACCGATCATCAACTATCCGCAGGTTGGAATTCTCGGGCTCCACAAGACACAGGAGCGCCCCGTAGCGATCGACGGAAAAGTCGAGATCCGGCCGATGATGTATGTCGCGCTCTCCTATGATCATCGCATTGTGGACGGCCAGCAGGCAGTGCTGTTCCTCGTGAGGATAAAGGAGCTCCTCGAGGATCCGGCGACGATGCTCATCAGCTGATGGAGATGAAATCGGCTGACGTGGTGATAATCGGCGGCGGACCGGGAGGGTACGTCGCGGCGATTCGTGCCGCGCAGCTGGGCCTCAGCACCGTCTGTGTCGAGATGGACAAGACCCTTGGGGGGACATGCGTCAATGTCGGATGCATTCCGTCCAAGGCGTTGCTCACCTCGTCCGAGCATTACGAGTTCGCGCGACTGCATGCCGCCGATCACGGCGTGAAGATCGAGGGCCTGTCGGCCGACCTGCCGACAATGCTCAAGAGAAAGGATTCTGTCGTCGCCCAGAACACGAAGGGCATCGAGTTCCTGTTCAAGAAAAACAAAATCGAATGGGCAAAGGGGCGCGGCACTCTCAAGGCGGGCAACATCGTCGAAGTTGCGGGCGCAGACGGCGCCATCACTTCGTATCAGGCGAAGAGCGTCATCATCGCGACCGGGTCCGTTCCGATCGAGCTCCCCTTTCTCCGGTTCGACGAGGAGCGTGTTCTCTCCAACATCGGAGCCCTGACGATTCCCGAAGTGCCCAAGCACCTCGTCGTCATCGGCGGCGGCGTCATTGGCCTCGAGCTGGGCTCGGTGTGGCGGCGGCTCGGCGCGAAAGTCACAGTGGTCGAGCTTTTCCCGACGATCCTTCCCGGAAATGACGCGGACGTCATCAAGGAAGCCGACAAGATCTTCCGAAAGCAGGGGCTCGACATTCGTGTCGGGACGAAAGTGGCAAGCGGCAGCCGCGACGGAAATCGTGTCACGCTCGATCTCGAAAAAGACGGAGCAACCGAAACCCTCGAGGCCGATTACGTTCTCGTCTCGGTGGGACGAAAGCCCTCACTCAACGGAATCGACGCCCCCGCGCTTGGACTCGCGCTTGGCCGTCGCGGCGAGATCGTGGTCGACGGGGAAATGCGTACGAATCTTCCCAATGTCTACGCGATCGGCGATGCGGTCGGAGGCAAGCTGCTGGCCCACAAAGCGGAAGAAGAGGGTGTTGTCGCCGCTGAAGTGATTGCCGGCCACCATGCGCGGATGGACTACAAGTCCATGCCATCTGTCGTTTATACGTGGCCTGAGATCGCCTCGGTCGGTCTGGCCGAGCATGAGGTGAAGGATGCCGGGCGGGGCTACAAGGTCGGGCGGTTCCCATTTTCGGCGAACGGCCGTGCGCGAACCATGGGCGAGACCAATGGCTTCGTCAAATTCATCGCCGACGACGAGACCGACGAGCTGCTGGGCTGCCACATGATTGGCGCGAACGTGTCCGACCTGATCCAGGAGGTGGTGCTGGCGTTCGAGTACCGCGGCTCTTCCGAGGATGTCGGCATCACGGTGCACTCGCACCCGACTTTGTCCGAGACGGTGAAAGAGGCCGCTCTCGGCGTCCTCGGCCGCTCGCTACATATATAGGCGCCCATAAACGATATGGTGCTGGCGCCGCCGCAGCCCCGGTTCGATGTCCACCCCGCGCGCGAGGAGGATCTAGCGGCCGCATTCACTCTGGCGGCTCGCGAGCGCGACGAGAATCCGTGGATCGATCGTGTTCCTGATATCCTCCGCAACGCAGTGGACGGTGATGGGGAGTATTCAGCGTGCATTGCCACGCAGGACGGGGAGATCGTCGGACTGGGCGCGTTTGGTATGGTCGCAGGCACGGTAGGCACGGCGATCGTCCACGGGGTCATCGTCGCCTCGCATTGTCGCAGGGAGGGAGTAGGTCAGAAGATCCTTCTGTACATTGCGACGGAGCTCTCGAAAGCAGGGGCCCGCGTTATCTTCGCCGAAGTTCCCGGGGACCCGTGCATGATGCGTTACCGTGCTCTTCTCCTCGCCTATGGCTTTATCGAAGAGGCACGAATCGAGGATTACTATCGCGACGGGATTCCGCAGATAATCTCGCGGCTCGATCGATAGGACACTGAGCGCAAGACGACGAATGGCTCTCGAACCGGTTGAACCGCGGCAGCGTCCGGATCTCAGCGACAAGGCCGCTGCAGCTCCGAAATCCCTTCCGAAGGGCGACGAGCTGAAGGAAAAACTCGAGAAAGTTCTCAAACGGCTGGGAGATCTCCAGGCCGTGTTCAACGCCGATGCACGCCACGCGCTCCTCATCGTGCTTCAGGGACGCGATGCATCCGGCAAAGACGGAGTGCTCCGCACTGTCGTCAGTGCCGCGAATCCTGCCGGCGTCCGTGTACACTCATTCAAGGTCCCGACTCCCAACGAGCTCGCGCACGACTACCTGTGGAGGATACACCAGGTCGTACCGGAAAAAGGCACGATGGGAATCTTCAACCGGTCGCATTACGAGGACGTGCTCGTTGTCCGCGTACATGAGCTGGTTCCCAGATCGGTGTGGTCGAAGCGGTACCAGCAGATCAACGAGTTCGAGAGGATGCTGTCCGAGAATGGGACGATCATCCTCAAATTTTTTCTTCATGTCTCCCGGGACGAGCAGAGAGAGCGGCTCCTCGAGCGAGTGGAGGACGAAACCAAGAACTGGAAGTTCAACGCCGGCGATCTGGACGAGCGTGCTCTGTGGGACGAGTACTCTCTAGCGTACGAAGACGCACTCTCGAAGTGCAGCACCAAATGGGCGCCGTGGTATGTCGTACCGGCGGATTCGAACAAGGCGCGCAACTACCTCATCGCGAAGACCATCGTCGAGAAGCTCGAAGAGCTCGACTTGCGATACCCTGAGCCGAAAACGGACCTGACCCAATACCTGAAGGCCCTGAAGTAGGGGCGGGACCGCTCACCGCGGGTTTAACGAGGCGAAGATCGCGGCGTCTACCAGACGTGCCGACATTCACGTTGTGATTCGCCGCCAGCTGATCCCTGTTGTCGCGGTAGTTTGCGCCGCTGGCTCGCTTGGCGCCCAGGCAAAGACCGTGTCGCCACGCCCGGCTGCCCCTCGGCTCGATCATCGAGAGCTGCCCGCCGATCAGCAGATCGTCCACGCGCTCAACCGGCTCACGTTTGGAGCCCGTCCAGGCGACGCGCAAAAGGTGCGTGCGTTCGGTCTCGACAAGTGGATCGATCAGCAGCTCGAGCCTGAAAAAATCGATGATTCGCAGATCGAGCGGTTCCTCGAGTGTTACAGCGTGCTCAACCAGGATCAGAACGCGCTGCTTGCAGAGTACGTGAAGGCGCAGGAGCAGCGGCGCAGCATCAAGCGGGCGGCGGCTGATGACAAGCTCGGACCCGACGACGACCCGGTGCTGCGCAGGACGGCGATGACCCGGCGCCAGGTAGTAGCGCAGCTGCAGTCGGCACGCGTTGCACGTGCTGTCGCTGGCAACAGGCAGCTCGAGGAAGTCATCACCGACTTCTGGCTCAACCACTTCAACGTGTTTGCAGGGAAAGGCCCGCCGCAGGCGTATTATCTCGCCGGGTACGAGCGAAGCATCATTCGTCCCAATGCGCTTGGGAAATTCCGTGACCTTCTTGGTGCCGTCGCAAAAAGCCCCGCAATGCTTTTCTATCTCGACAACATGCGGAGCATGGCGGACAGCACGAGACCTCACCTTGCCGAGGCAGGCCGCAACCGCCGCGCTGGAAACCCGGACGCTGTGTTACGCGTACCGGGACCACGCGGCCGCATGCGGATGAAAGCGGGCATTCCCCCTCGACGTACACCTCCTCCGAAGCGGCGTGGAGGGGGTCTCAATGAGAACTACGGTCGTGAGCTGCTCGAGCTGCATACGATGGGTGTGGATGGTGGCTACACGCAGCAGGACGTGATAAATGTCGCGCGTGCACTGACTGGCTGGACTGTTGTTCCAGCGGCTGCGGGTGGTGGCTTCATCTTCCGTGCGCAAATGCACGACGCCGGAGAGAAGATTGTTCTCGGGCACCAGCTGAAGGCGGGAAGAGGAATCGAAGACGGCGAAGAAGTGCTCGATATCGTCGCTCGTCATCCCGCGACAGCGAGATACATCTCGGAGAAGCTCGTCCGGCGTTTCGTATCGGACGAGCCGCCGGCCGCTCTCGTCGACGAGGCCGCCGCAGTGTTCACGAAGACGGACGGGGACATCCGCGCAGTGGTGCGAGCGATCGTGACCTCGAATGAGTTCTTCTCACAGCGTGCGTACCGGAGCAAGGTGAAGTCCCCATTTGAAGTCGTCGTCAGCGCCATGAGGGCGATGAACGCGGCACCCGACAGCACGCCGCGAACCGCTCAGGTCATCGCATACCTCGGCCAGCCGATTTACGGGCATCAGGCACCGAACGGATATCCTGAAACCGGCGATCCATGGATGAATACGGGAGCAATTCTCAGCCGCATCAACTTCGGAATGGCCGCCGCTGCAAATCGCGTCCCGGGAGCACGCGTCAACGCCATCCCGGGAATCGATACACTCGCATCTGCTCCCCGTCCGAAGCAGGTGGATGCTGTGGCTTCGCTGCTGCTCGGAGGTTCAATTTCTTCCGACACGCGCGCAGTTCTCCTGTCAGGAGAACACCCGCTACTCGCAAACCGCACTGCGACAGCCCTTCCGGAGGTTCCGGCATCCGATGTTGCGGACGGCCAGATGCAACGCGCGCGGAGAAGCCAAACCCCGGGTGCACCGAACGGCGATGTGATGACTGCCCAGCCGAAACGCGGTAAGAATGCGAAATCGCCGGTGAACGCTCTCGGCCGTCCTGGTGCCGCGCTGACGCAGCTCACAGGCATCGCACAGGTAGTAGGCCTGGCCCTCGGCTCACCAGAGTTCCAGCGCCACTGATGAAGAGAGCCGTGTATGGAGCGTAGAGCATTCGTAAAATCCGGCGCTCTGGCTCTCGTAACGATGGGCCTGAGCCCCACCTTTCTCCGTCGCACCGCGTTCGGCGCCGAGCTTCTGCGGGCTTCGAAAGGCAAGACGCTGATCTGCCTCTTTCAGCGCGGTGCGGCGGACGCACTCAACATGGTCGTGCCTCATGGTGACAAGTCCTACTACTCCCTGAGGCCGTCCATTGCGATTCCCCGCCCGTCCGGTCTTTCGCGCTCGATCTCACCGACTGCCGCGATCGATCTCGATGGGTTCTTCGGTCTTCATCCCTCCCTGGCGCCGTTAAAACCGCTGTACGATCGAGGGCTACTCGCGCCTGTACATGCAGTCGGCAGCCCCAGCGCGACGCGGTCGCATTTCGATGCGCAGGATTACATGGAGACTGCGACTCCGGACGTCAAAGGGACGCCGGACGGCTGGCTGAACCGCTATCTCGCGGTAAAGGGTACGTGCGATGAATGTCATCTAACGCCTTTCCGTGCCGTAGCGATGACGCAGCAGACGCCGCGAATCATGGAGGGTGCCAGCGAAGTCGTCGCAATGAACAGCCTCCAGGAGTTCACTGTTCGCGCTTCGGGCGCGCAGGCGGATCGTCTGGAAGCGCTCTACCGAACCGGGTCGGCTGACCTCGTCCACGGCGCGGGCAAAGAGATGTTCGAAGCGGTGAAGATGCTCAAGGCCGCAGACCCGCAGAAATATCTCCCGAGAAACGGTGCCGACTACCCGCGGTCACAGTTCGGTCAGAGGCTGCGTCAGATCGCGCAGCTGGTGAAGGCTGATGTTGGACTCGAGATCGCATTTGCAGACGTGGGTGGATGGGACACCCACGTCAACCAGGGCGGAACGACCGGTCAGCTCGCGGCGCGCCTGGACGATTTCGCACAGTCGGTTGCCGCACTGGTGAC
>DATAIM010000259.1:0-3059 GCA_036262655.1 Gemmatimonadaceae bacterium
GAGTGCGTAATTATTGCCGCGGCTTCCAGCAAAGCCCGCCTGAAGTGTCAGGTTCGCCGAGGCCAGCAGGTTTCCAAGCTGGTAAGTGAATGCCGGGAACGTCGCACGCACTTCGTCTGGGGAGATCTCGTTCAGGTGCACTGGAATGACACCCCACGCTCCCTGGACGCAAACCTGAATCAGGAATGCGCCGAGGGCGAGAAGTACGAAGCTCGTGCTGAATGCCCACAGTGGTATTATTGGAAGCGCGAGCAGTGCTGCGGTAATTATTGCCCGCCGCCGCCCGATACGTTGCGATATAGCCCCCATCGTCAGTCCGCCAACGATTGCGCCCATGTTCGCGATGATGGCAATCATGCTGACAGTGTGCGTGTCGAGCTTCCGCTGAGCCTGAAGGAACGTCGGATACAGGTCCTGAGTCCCGTGGCTGAAGAAGTTGAATGCCGTCATCAGGACGACGGTGTGACCGAACAACATCCAATGATTCCGTATCATCGTGCCAAGCGGGATGCGCGGTCGTGTGCGCATCCGGTGCCACGCGGGAGATTCCTCGACGTTCCGCCGGATGAAAACCACGAGGAGCGCGGGCAGTACTCCCACCATGAACATTCCCCGCCAGCCTATGGAATCGAAGAGTAGTCCGTAAACGATCGACGCGAGGAGAAATCCAGAGGGATAGCCGACCTGAAGAACTCCCGATACGGCCCCTCGTGATTTCGTCGGGATCGTCTCCATGGTAAGCGAGGCGCCGAGTCCCCATTCGCCGCCCATCGCAAATCCGAATGCCGCACGGAGGATGAGGAGTACAGTCAAGGATGGCGCGAACGCCGACGCCAGCTCGAGAACCGAGAACAGCAGAATGTCCGCCATGAGCACAGGGCGGCGCCCAAAGCGGTCGCCGAGAATGCCGAACACCAGAGCGCCGAGCGGCCGCATCGCGAGAGTCAGCGTGACCGCTACCGAGACGGCTTTTATGTCAGAATGAAACTCCGCGGCCACAGCGCGGAGAACGAAGACCATGAGGAAGAAATCGAAGGCGTCGAGCGTCCATCCCAGATAGCTGGCGACGAACGCGTTCCGCTGCCGGCTGTTGAAGGTCTTCCACTCGGTGACGATGCTCATCCCAGCCCCTCTGTATGAAATCGGCGCGCAGAATCTATGGTCAACGCGCCCTCATCGCCACGCAGGCAACGGCTCGCACACGTGAGGTACCCGGGGGCAAGGACGAGGCGTGACCGCATCGCGAATCGCTCTCTCGAGAGCGCGGAGTGCGGTTCAAACCCTCCATAAGCTCCGGAAGTCAAAGTCACTCGGCAGCCAAATGATCCGAACAGCTGAGGAGACAATATGAAAGTGGCCGTTTTCCTTGCGTTTCCGCTCTGGCGGTCCCGCCAACCCTGTCCGCACTAGCCGCGTCACGACCGCAGATATTGGTGCTCGGGAGCTACCATATGGCGCTCGCGCGTTACCGGCGTCGGGTTCGGAAGGTTTGGATTCCGCGCGAGATTCTGGACAGGTTAGTCGCTTTGATTCAGCGGTCGTGCCGGTCGATGGGCACCTCGACGGAAGTCGCCGGATACCACTTGATCATCAACGGTACTTTCGCATCGGCAATCGTCTCGGCTGAGACATCTTTGCCCGTGCCGTAGTTGATTTGCTGCGAGGGATTCTTTGCGATGGCAATGGCTACCGCGATGCGGCTTCCTGGCTGAAGGCGCCGGCTTATGAGGCGGTTGCTCGAGTATTGCAGCCGTGTCCGGCGGCCGGGCTGAAGCAATACCCGCGTTGTCCGACTTTTCGCGTAGCTTGCCCGCTGCCAGTGATAACTGAGCTGCAGATACTTGCGATCGGGAGTGAGCTCGAACAGCGTCACGCTGAAATCAAAAGCCTTCTTGTTCGTCTCGAAGTCGATTTTGCCGGCAAACAAACCACTGACTTCTACAGCGTCACGGAACGGCTCGCTCGTGAATGTGATCGCATTCGCGATTCCCGGTATCGTGTCGACGAGCGTGCGGACACTCGAGCTGGGATCGAGCAGGTCCCCGCTCGGTCCCCAGGCCATCACATCAGATCGATCAAGGAGATCAACACGCTGATCCACCATCCTCCCGAGTCGCACCGTGATCAGCGAGTCATGCATTGCGGCAAGAGAAGGCGCGTGCTTCCACACGTTCGCGTTCATCACGACGTAATTGACCTTGTCCCTGAGGAGCGCCGGCCTCGGTGTACCTCTGAATACGTAGTCGAACCACTGATAGCGCAGCTCCCCGATATCGATATTCGCAACTGAATCGACATCGATTCCCTGAATACTGACCTGCGATCGACGGCCGAGTGGGTCGAGGTTACCGCGTTGTCCGGTGATATGATCGTAGGGGCCGACGACCAGATAATGCTCCGCGTCCGGCCTGTAAGCGGTGTGCTGACGAAAGAACCACAACGCACCCATCTGTCCGCCATCGAAATAGCCAGTGGTGGTCAGAATCGGAATGTCGATACGGCGGAAATCAGCGCCTGACGCGACCATGTTCTGCCAGTAGGAATCATAGGTTGGATGATTCAGCCATCGCTCGAAGACCGGATTCGGTCTGTGATCGATCAGGGACAAATTCCGGTAAGCAGTTCCGTTCGAGTACCATGTCTGCTGGAGCTTCGTCCAGCGCCTGGTGTCGTAGTATGTAGCGCTGTCGAGACCCTGCTTCTTGCCAGTCGTAAAAAAAGGCCAGGAATACGCGTACGTCGCGAAGATGTTGCCGTCCATCGGGAAATCGATACCTGGAGCGTGCGTGACTGATGGCATCATCGCCTTGAGCGCTTTGGGCATGTGCTTTGCCGCCGCCCACTGCGTCATTCCCTCGTAGCTTCCCCCATACATTCCAACGCGGCCGTCGCTCCATGGCTGCCTGCTGATCCAGTCGATCAGTGCCGCTGCGTCGATCCCGTCGTACTCATGTGAAACAGGCGGGTTCGGACTGCAGCCTTTACCGCGTGTCAGCCCCTCGACTGCCGCGTATCCGTTCGAAGCAGTGCGCCGGGCCTCCTCCGTAGTCTGGTCCGAT
>DATAIM010000260.1:0-2731 GCA_036262655.1 Gemmatimonadaceae bacterium
GCAACTCGTCGAGGCTAGTCCGGCGCAGGAAAGCGCCAACCGCCGTGATGCGGCAGTCGTTAGCGAGCTTGTAAGCCCCGGCCCTGTTTCCCGCTCGCGACGCGCTCGAAATCATGGACGTCACGTATTCCCGATGCTGCGCTTCGCTGGCGCCAAAATGCATCGAACGAAACTTCAGCATCACGAAGGGCCTTCCATTGAGCCCCACTCTGCGCTGCCGGAAAAGGACCGGCCCCGGCGACGTCAGCCGCACGGCAATCCCGAGCAGGACGAAAAGCGGGAGCGAGAGGGCGATCGCGACGGCGGCGAATCCAAGGTCGAACGCGCGTTTCACGACCGAGCGAACGCTCGGGTGCTGCCGAGACCATGGGCGTCGCGAAGCGGGGGCCTCCGCCTCGAGGTTGAGGGACGTCATCGAGATGGACGGGTCTTGGGGGGCGGCGCGGGCGGTGCCCGCCGGCGCGTCGTCAGGCAACGAATCTACCCTAACTGCTCGGCCCCGCAAACGGGGCCGGGAGCTGATGCCTAGGGCTGGACGAGCGTTGCACCCGCGAGGCGAGGCGCGAAGTCGTCTTCCCGCCCGACCGGCTGCGTCAGAAAGAAGAGGCGGTTTCCGAGAGCGGCCGCATACCAAAAGTGAGTCGACGGATCCTCGAGTACGACGCCTTCAAAAATCCAATCCGTGAGGTTTCGGCTCACCGCGGAGTAAATACGGCTCTGTCCGCCCGGGTTTCCGCGTCGGTCTCCCGAGAAAAACATCCGCCAAAGCGCAGGCGCGATCTGCTGTATCGATGGGCTGTAGATTGCCCCCAAGTCGCCGATCGGATTCGATTGAGGGGTGAACACGCGCTGGTAGCGTGACCAGTTCAGTTGATCGAGCGACCGCCACTCCTCAATTCCCCATCCCTCGCCGTAGACATACACACCTGCCCAGAGACGCCACGTACCATCGGCGCCCTTGATGGCGGTCATTCCTTCGCCGGCCGAGAATGCGGGCCCCTGCGCGCCGACAGGGTCTCCAATTCGGACACCCGGCTCCTTCTCCCACGTCCGTCCATCCGGCGAGACGGCCGACTTCACCGACCAACCCAGGCAATAGCTGCCCGAGGCGTAAAGCATCCGATAGCCAGGGGCATCGATGCGCGGAAGGATGGCAACGTTCTCGATTCCCCAGCCATCGGGAGCGCACGGATCAGCGGAGCGAGAAAGTGCAATGCCGTCGTTCGCGAAGGTCCGCCCGCCGTCCGTGGAGCGAAGCCGGTTCAGATTCGAGTACGTCCTTCCACTCGAGTCGTCGCGCGCATATGCCGCATGGTAGAGTTCAACGACGCCATCATCGCGCACGACCACGCTCGGCGCCCACTGGCCGGCACCCGCAGCAAAGCTGTCGCTCGGCACAGGCATCGGTTGTGTGTTGACTTGCGGACGGAGAGCGATCGCGACAATGCGTCGCGCAACGAGCCCGTCGATGGTGAACGTCAGAGTGTCGATGCCGCTAGCCACGGGCGCCGCGATGTCACAGCGGTCGATGCGACGCGCGCGAGCGGACTTCACCATCACGGTCGCGAGCTGGATCGCATATCCGTTTCGATCGACAGCGCTGCATCGAAGTGGGTAGCGCGATCCGGCGTCGAGAACGATGACGCCGGTCGAATCGACGTCGAGGTCGATGCTTGCGGCGCTTTGCACCACGCGCACTTGGACAGCAGCTTCCGCCGTCCCAGCCCGGAGAATAACCGACGTCCGGCCCGGCGTCGTCGCGACGACCCGCGTGCGGTCAATGCGTACAACGGAGTCGACCGACGTCGCGGTTACACCTGGATCGGCGACGAGCGATCCGAGCGAGTCGTACGCTGCCGCCTGAAGCACCACTGTGTCGCCGAGCGCCGTCATGAGCACGGAGTCAGCGACCGGGACTAATTGCCATGCTCGCTGGCGGACGTTGACCGTGATCGTTGCCGAATCCTCCATCCACCGGGCCGTCACTCGCGCGACGCCGTTTCCGCGCGCAGTGACGGTTCCGTTGGAATCGACAGTCGCCGTGGTGGTATCGTCGCTGTAGTATGTCCGACGTTCGAGCAGGACTGGGCTGCCGCCTCGGTCGACCACCTGGATACCACTGGTTCGTGTCGCGCCGAGCGCTTCCAGCAGCATTTCGCTCGACGCTTTCCAGAGACCGACGGGGCGCTGAGCCACGACGATGCGCGTGCTATCGGCAACGGTCGCGGAGGCGCGTACCACAACATGCGCGACGCCATTGCGCCTGGCGGAAACAACGCCAGCACCGTCTACCCTCGCGACTGCAGTGTCCGTCGACGAGATTCGCACTCGCGGGCCCTCGAGCCTGCTCCCCGCGCTATCACGAACGCTGAACGCAAGCGTGGCGGTGTCACCGAGTGCGTCAAACGTGATAGCCGATGGAACCTCGACCGCGAATGGGCGCTGTTCGATGAGAACCGGAACTTGTGTGACGACGTCGCCAACGCCGACACGAAGCATCGCAGTCCCATTCGAGAGGCTTGTGATCGTAATCCCGGCGGAGTCCGCTGATTCGACGCGAACCGTTTGCGGGTCGACGACTTCCACGACGAGCGAAGTGTCGGTGACGACCTGACCCAAGTCGTCCAAAACGAGCACCGGGATTTCGTGACGCGCGCCGAGCGACTCGACGAGGAGCGCGGCGCTATCGATCACGATCTTCGCCACCGTCTGACTGACATGGATCCGGACC
>DATAIM010000261.1:0-4854 GCA_036262655.1 Gemmatimonadaceae bacterium
CGCTTACTCTCAGCGAGCTGGCAGCTCGTCTCAGCTGCGTGCGGTCTAACATTACGCAGCTTGTGGACAGGCTCGAAGCTGATGGATTGGTGAGGCGCGTTGGCGATCCTGCCGATCGGCGGAGCGTGCGGGCGGAGCTTACGGCACTGGGACTCGCGAAGCAGGCGGATGGGTCAGCGCAGATCGAGAGAGTGGAGACCCAGTTGAGCTCGAGGATTTCGGAAGAGCACCGAGCGTCTCTGGAAACGGCGCTCGGGGCACTGTCGTGACCCTTTTTTACGACGAAGATTCATATATGCAAGATACATCATTAGACAGAACAGACATCAACCATACAGGAGTAGACGAAATGACAGCTGCATTTGCAACCCAGACAGCCACTGCAATCCGCGAGTGGCAGATCGATCCCGCTCACACAAACGTCGAGTTCGCAGTCAAGCATCTCATGATTTCCACCGTCAAGGGACGCTTCGCCGGCGTCGCCGGCACCCTCGAGGGAAACCTCGAAGACCCGGAGCGTTTCAAGCTCGACGTCACGATCGATGCGCTCACCGTTGACACCCGGCAGGCGCAGCGAGACGGACACCTCCGTTCCGCGGACTTCTTCGATGTGGAGCGATGGCCGGCGATCCGATTCGTCGGTAAGCGGATTGAAGGTGACGTCACGGGCGATTTCACGCTGATCGGTGACATCACCATCCGCGATGTGACGCGCGAGCTGAAGCTGAACGTGACGAACGAAGGTTCGGTGCTTGACCCGTGGGGCGGCTCCCGCATCGGATTCAGCGCCCGGGGCAAGCTCGATCGGCGCGACTTCGGACTCGTCTACAACCAGGCGCTCGAGACTGGCGGGTTTGTGGTTGGGGACGAGGTGAAGATCTCGGTCGACGTCGAGTTCACCGCCGCCACCTGATCAGTGCGTTACAGGAGCCACCGATGGTCCGGATCAGTGGCTCCTATCGCCTCTTTTTTTGCGCTCGTGCGGTCATGCGGTCGCGCGAACCGAACGCATGAATTCCTCGACCTTTGTTTCATCGAGTGCCCCTCCGGTTCTGAGTCCACTGCACACATCGACACCGAACGGGCGAACAGCTTCAATCGCTTCGCTCACGTTTGCAGGGTTCAATCCGCCCGCGAGATAAACAGGCACGGAGGACTTATCCCGGATTTGCCTGCTCAGCTTCCAGTCGTGAACGCGACCGGTTCCGCCCAACTCTTTGACGGCGAGTGATGCGTTTCCGGAATCGAGGAGAAGCGCGTCCACTTCCGGTGCGATAGTAAAAGCTTCGTCGACTGACGCCGTGCCGGTGACGTGGATTACCTGCACGATCGAAATACCCGGCATCGCCTCCTTCAGAACGCGGTGAGTCCCTGGCTCGACGGAGTCCACGAGCTGGATAGTGTTGACGCGCGTACGTCTTTGCTGTGCGATGATAGGGTCTGGAGATTGTTCGCAAGTCAGCAGGAAGGTCGCAATCCCTGCCGGAACACGAGGCACGATCTCCGCAATCAACGCCTCGTCTATCGGCCCGGGACCGCTCGGCATCCGTGAGACGAACCCGAGTGCCGTCGCGCCATTGTTGATCGCGAGCCAGGCTTCGGCCACGCTCGCGATGCAGCAGATCTTGACGCGCGGAGGGACGCGGGCGTTGAGCGTCTCCCAACGCGTCACGTGCGTCCCGACCCGTAGACTCTGTGTGACATCGGTGTCAACATGGCCAACGGCCGCACGTTGTCAATCACGGGGGCTACCTCCTCGCGGCTTGCGCGAGTTCGCGAGCCGCACAGGTTTCGTCGCATGCGCTCAGCACCCCCACTCGCCGCGACCCGAGCTTGACGCAACGCTATCTGCTCGGCGTCTCGGCTTTCTATCACGACAGCGCCGCATGTCTTTTGAGCGACGGCCGGATCATCGCAGCCGCGCAGGAAGAACGCTTCACGAGAAAGAAAGGGGACGACGCTTTTCCATCGAAAGCCGTCGAGTACTGCCTCGATGAGGCGCGGATCGCGACCACAGATCTCGAAGCCGCCGTGTTTTACGATAAGCCGCTTCTCAAGTTCGAGCGCATTCTCGAGACTTACCTCGGCGTCGCGCCGCGAGGATTCAGGTCTTTTCTCAAGGCGGGTCCGCTCTGGATGAAGGAAAAGCTCTACACCGACCGGGCGATCCGGACTTCACTCGGCGATTTCCGCGGCAAGGTACTCTATGCGGAGCACCACGAGTCGCATGCGTCGAGCGCTTTCTTTCCCTCGCCGTTCGAGGAGGCGGCGATTCTTACAATCGATGGCGTCGGTGAGTGGGCGACCGCCTCGATCGGACATGGAAAGGGTGACGACATCGAGCTCCTTCGCGAGCTGCACTGGCCGGATTCGCTAGGTCTGCTCTACTCGGCGTTTACATACCACATGGGATTCAAGGTGAACTCCGGCGAGTACAAGGTGATGGGATTGGCGCCGTACGGAAAGCCGAAGTACGTGGACGCCATTTACGATCATCTGCTCGACCTGCGAGAAGACGGCTCGTTCGCGCTAAACCAGGATTACTTCAATTATTTGAGCGGCCTCACGATGACGAGCCCCGCGTTCGACAACCTCTTTGGCGGTGGGCCGCGGGAGCCGGAGTCCCCGCTGACTCAACGGGAGATGGACCTCGCCCGAAGCGTACAGAGCGTTTGCGAGGACATCGTACTGCGTATGGCCGAGTCTGCCCATCGCGAAACAGGGTCGCGGTCTCTCTGTCTGGCGGGTGGCGTAGCGCTTAATGCGGTTGCCAATGGCCGCGTGCTTCGCGAGAGCTCTTTCGACAAGGTATGGATCCAGCCCGCAGCCGGCGACGCGGGTGGATCGATCGGTGCCGCGCTGCTCGCGTGGCACCGCTATTACGAGCAGCCGCGTATCGTAACACGCATGGATGCTATGCAAGGAGCATTGCTCGGGCCCGCATTCGACGAGAAGGTGATTGCTGATTCGCTCGAAGCCGCGGGCGCCGTATTCAACAGGTTCGACGAGCCCGAGCTCATCGCCCGCACAGCGGAGGTTCTTTCATCACAGAACGTGGTTGGCTGGTTTCAGGGGCGAATGGAATTCGGTCCGCGCGCACTCGGCGGACGCAGCATTCTCGCTGACCCTCGGAATCCCCGCATGCAGGCGCTGATAAACCTCAAGATCAAGTTCCGCGAGGGGTTCAGGCCGTTTGCTCCGAGCGTTCTCGAGGACCGGGCCCGGGAATACTTCGACCTGGCTGGCGAGTCACCTTACATGCTCATCGTAACTCCAGTGAATGAAGATCAGCGCCTGCCGTTGCCAGTCGAGGATGACCGGTGGGGAATCGATCTTCTCAATCTGCCCAGATCCTCCATCCCCGCTGTGACTCACCTCGACTACTCGGCCCGCATTCAGACAGTCAGCGCCGACAGGTTACCGCTGTATCATGCGCTGCTCACGGAGTTCGACAGGATTACCGGCTGTCCACTACTCGTGAATACGTCTTTCAATGTCCGCGGGGAGCCGATTGTGTGCACTCCGGCGGACGCGTATCGGTGTTTCATGGGCACCGACCTCGATTATCTGGCCATCGGGCCCTTTCTTCTCGCGAAAACTGATCAGCCTTCGCGTGGTGATGCCCGGTGGCGACAGCCTCTCCTTCTCGACTGATCCGATGATCTCCTCGCCGACGGAATATTCAGCCGCGAAAGGCCGGCGGTTTGCGCTCACCCTTGCTGCCGCATTTGCGACTTTTTCACTCGTCTCGCGGTTACGGGGCCGCGAGACCGCCGCGCTCGTCATAGGAATGCTCGCGGCTCTGCTCCTTGCAGGTGGTATTTTTGCCCCTCGGCGGCTGGGGCGCGTCGAGCGAGGATGGCTTCAGGTCGGTCACGCATTGTCTCGAGTCACCACACCGGTATTCCTTGGCATCATTTACTTTGTGGTGCTCGCGCCCATCGGAATTCTTCGCCGCGCGACAGGCAGGAATTCGCTTGTACACCGGAATGAGGAGGGCAGCTACTGGATCAGGCGAATTCCTCTCGAGCGCGATGCACGGCGCCGGCGAATGGAACGGCAATTCTAGGGAGAGAGAGAGCTTAATGGGATTCACGGGACTGCTCGGCGAGCTGTGGGCGTTCATGAAGGAGAGAAAAAAGTTGTGGCTCCTGCCGATCATTGTTGTAATGCTGCTGATCGGGGGGCTGCTCGTCTTCGCCCAGGGCTCTGCGCTGGCGCCGTTCATCTACACGATCTTCTAGCGTGGCGCGGAAGCAGGGAAGAAAATCCCGCGCAAGGTCGCAGTCCTCGAAAGACCAGCTAAAAAGCGATGGGCGAGGGAAGGAAACGGTGTCGGTTGATGACCGGCGTCCTCTGCTTTCCGTCGCCCGGAAGCGCGTCTTTCTGGCGATTACTCTCGCTTTTCCGCTGCTGGTATTCCTTGTATTGGAGGGGGGGTTGAGGCTCGTGCGCTATGGCGGCGACATGTCCGCCTTCACTACGCCCCCGATATTGGGAGGCGCTTACCGGATTCCCGGCGAGACCCTGGGCAGACGGTACTTTCCGCGAGAGCGCCTGCCTCCGTCCCCCATCCGCGACGCTTTCCTCGTGAGAAAGCCCCTCCACTCCCTGCGCATCTTCGTGCTTGGCGAATCAGCGGCTGCGGGGTTCCCATATCCGTCCAACGGCACATTCTCCCGTGTTCTTCGCGATGCACTGACCGACGTTCTCCCCCACGACACGGTCGAAGTCATCAACATGGGTATGGCCGCGACCAACAGCTATACGATTGCGGACCTTGCTCGCGACGTCATTGCGGAGAAGCCCGATGCCGTCATCATCTACGGCGGACACAACGAGTATTATGGGGCG
>DATAIM010000262.1:0-2010 GCA_036262655.1 Gemmatimonadaceae bacterium
ACGGTACCGACTCGTGCAGGTCATGAACTACTACCGGCTTCCACCTCAGGAAGGCGGCCATCACGTTCTGTGACAGTTTCTGCGAAAGCACCATTCCGTCGCGATTGTTGTCGTGCGCGGTGTACTTTCCCCAGTAGATGAGCGGCACTCCGCCGGGACCGAGCTTGAGGCGGCGCGCCTGGATGTCTGCATCTACCATGCGATCGCGGCCGTCCACTTCGGTTACTGGCGTGATTATCGTGATCAGGTTTTGTCGAATCGCGCGGCTGTTCTCCGACTCGTCCACGGCAAGACGGTAGGCAAGCTCCATCAGCATCTCCGGGCTGCCCGTTTCGGTCGAATGAATCGATCCGGAGAGCCAGTAGATCGGCTTTGCTTCCTTCACCAGGCGCGCCTTGTCAGCTGCCGACAGGCCGCGCGGATCTGCGAGCCGCGCAAGGTCGGTGCGATGCTTTTCCAGGTTCTGGATCGCCGCTTCGTCGGCAATGACGAGGCCGATCATCTCACGCCCCTCGTCGCTCATCCCGAAGGAGAACAGCCTTGTCCGCGGTGAAGCCGCAGCGAGAGCCCTGAAGTAGCGATTGATGTCAGCGACGTGCGAGAGCTTCCCGATCGTTCCCGGAACGTAGCCAAGCACCTTGAGGGGGGTCGGTACTGTGGCGGATGCGGGGAGTGTCTCGACCAGCTCCGTTGTGAACTTCCACCGAGAGTCAGTCGGCGTGAGTTCCCTGATGCGTGCGGTGTATACGCTGTCGATCGGCTGCTGTGGGAAAGCAGTCACTGGCAGTGCTGCGGCCCTTGCGACGATTGAAACGATTCGGAGCGACTTCATTGGGGGTGATACCTCAAGCAGTGGTTGGATCGGGAGCACGCCGGACGCGCATCAGAAGGAACAACGCGGTTTCAGCGACGAGCATGGCACCCATCGCGAGGAACTCCTGACGCGTCGAAGCGGTCATCAGCCAGATGACTATTGCCGACGCGATGATGGGAATCACGGGGCCGCCAGGAACTTGAAATGGGACTGCACCTTCGTCGCGGATATTGCGGCGCTGAAGCTGAATTGCCGCCAGACAGCAGATCAGATATACGATGAGCGTTGCAATAACCGCGAGAACGACGAGCTGCTGGAAGCTCCCGCTCAGGGCGAAGCCGAGGCAGAGCACGGCATGAATGAGAATCGCGACATACGGCGTCCGGTAGGTCGGGTGCACAGAGGCAATTACCGACGGGAGCAGCCGATCGCGGCCCAGCGCATATATCCCTCGCGGTGCAGCGAGCATGTCCCCCGCTACATATCCGAAGGTAGACACCGCTGCTCCAACGAGCACAAGAAGATGTCCGCCGCTGCCGAGTAATCGGCGCGCGGTTTCGGCTAACGGAGCCTTTGTATTGGTGGCGAGGTCGGGGCCAAGCACTCCGAGAGAAACGATCTGAATGCCCATGTAGATGATGGTGACAACGATCAGTGAAGTGAAGATTGCGCGCGGGACAGTCCTCGCCGGATTCCTGACCTCGCCGCTCGGTGTCAACGCCGACTCGATGCCGAGGAAGGCAAAAATCAGAATGATCGACGTTCGCGCTAACTCATCTTTCGATGGCATTCCTGGCCACGCGAGATGTTGTGCCTCGATCGCGAACAGACCCACCGCTATGAGCAGGATGAGAGGAGTGAGCTTTGCCGCTGTCACTGTCTGCACCACCCGGCTTCCCGTCTTCACTCCACGGATATTGATGGCGGCCAGGAGAGAGTAGACAAAAATGAGGATGGCAGCTCGCACGGCCGGCTCGCCAAACCGGGGATTGAGCGCCGCGAGGGTGTCAACAAAAACGGCGGCGACGGCTGCACTGGCCAGAACCTGGGAGCCGAACCACAGTGACATCGCGACGACGAATCCGATGTAGGGACCGAACGCCACTCCCGCGTAAGCGTACGTGCCCCCGGACAACGAAACCCGGCTGCCCGCGCCAGCGAAGCAGAGAACGATAAGTGCCATCGCCACCGCACAG
>DATAIM010000263.1:0-7843 GCA_036262655.1 Gemmatimonadaceae bacterium
CGGTCCCTATTTTCTCCCAGCCATCCCTTACGACGCGGAGGCAGTCGGAAAGAACTGGAAGGATCCAACCGCGGCTGCCGAGATCCTTGGGGCCGTTCGAGAGGTCCTTGCCGATGCCGAATGGGCGCCAGCCACGCTCGAGCCGGCACTGAGGGAACTTGCGGAAGCACGCGGTCTGGGCGCCGGCAAGCTGTTCCAGCCGCTTCGTGTTGCGCTCACGGGTCTATCGGTCAGCCCAGGCATTTTCGAAGTTCTGGAGATGCAGGGCCGGCCGCTCGCACTGCAGCGGATCGACCAGGCCGTCGAATGGCTCCGTTCCCACACCTGACCGTAGCATCTACATCCGATTACAATTTTATTGACGCTCTGACAAGCGGCATACAGATTTGTTTATGAACGACCAGACATATATCTAGGAGTAGCGATGGCCGAGGCTTTAACTCCGCTCGAAGGCTCTGTCTATAATTACCTGCTCGATTTTACAGCTGAGAACACGTATCAGCCGAGCATCAGGGATATCGGCAAGCGGTTTCAGATCAAATCGACCAAAACGGTTTCGGACCTTCTCCAGTCGCTCGCGCGAAAAGGGTACATCGAGCGGGATCCAGCCCGTTCGCGAGGCGTGCGTCTGCTCGGATTCACCGGCGGCGGAAAAACCAAACCGGTCCCGTACTATGGAAAGATCCATGCGGGCGAGCCTTCGCTTCTGCCCGAGAACCGGCAGGGATACATCACGATGGACCGACGGTTCGTTCCCGCGGAGGAGGTCTACTTTCTAAAGGTGAAAGGGGACAGCATGATCGGCCGTGCGATCAATGACGGCGATTTCGTCATGGTCAATCCGGCGGCGAAACCAAAGGAGAATGACATCGTCGCCGCGCGGATCGGTGAAGAGGCAACGGTCAAGACACTGACGCACAACAACGGTACCGTCGTTCTCACTCCCGCTAATCCGGCCGAGCGCGAGATCAAGATCAAGCCGACTGATGACTTCGGCATTCTCGGAGTGGTGTGCGGGGTCTTCCGCCCGTTCGTCACCATGGAAGCGATGACGGCGGAGCTCAACAAGAACTGACCGTTTCGCTGCCCTAAAGACGAGGCGGGAACTGCGCGGCGGGCTCATTGGGCTGCCGCGTTTTTTCTGCAGCAGCGCGCTCGCGCTCCTTGCGCTCGCGGATGCTTTTTACCGCCTTCTTGAAATCCGCTTCGTTCATCCCGCGCTGCGCATTCCAGAAGATGTCGGCGTGCAGCTGATTCTGCGCCTTGTTCCGATCGTTCATCGTCGGGTTGCCCGTCTGGTTGATCGGCAAAAGCGCGAGCAGCGCGGTTGGGATCGACACCTTTCCAAGCCGGATGAACTGCGGGTCTATTCCGTACTTGCGCCCACCTCTCTCGAATGTCCAGTCACCCGGTTTGCGTTGACCGGACGCGGCGGCCATGGAGTCGTTGAACGGCTGAATGATGGTCGCCACGACGCTGTCGAGTCGTTCCTTTGCGCTCTTCGGCGCGGCTACGATGTCGCCCGGAGCGACCCAGATTCGAGGGTCGGTATAATTGGGCCGAACGCCTCGAGTGGGACCGCCTCCGCCCACCAGCGGCCCGCTTCCGCTTTCGGGCTCCACCCTTCCCGGCATTGCCACCGCCGGTTGCGGTACGGCAGAAGGAACGACACTTGGGGCGACGAGCTTTCGCGGCTTCGCGGGCGTAACCGGGTTTCCGTCTCCGCCGCTCTTCCCCGTTATCTGAGGGCCAGGCGATTTCGGGAGGCGAAGAAAGCCGATGCGCTCCGCCGGGACCGCGCGTGACGCCGCCCGGCCGAAGATCATGGTGAACGCCGAAGGCGAAATGAGGAACCGTACCAGCGCGACTGCGAGGAGCATGTGAATCGCAAGCGAGATCGCCAGTGGACGCGATGTCCGTCTGGAGGAAGTCTCCTTCTCAGCCGTTCCCGCCTTTCGAAGAGTATTCACGTGATCACTGACACTTGCGCGGTCAGGCCCCGACCGACAGGCGCGTCAGAACGCGGCCGGCTCGTGCAGCCGCCTGTCGAAGGCGATCAGGCGAGACAACGAAGGACACTCTGAAGAATCCTTCGCCTCCCTCGCCGAACGATGAGCCCGGCAGAACGATCACGCCTTCCTCCTCCATCAGAAAATCCGCGAATTCGACGCTCCTGATGTGCTCCGGAAGCGGTATCCAGAGGTACATCGTTCCCATAGGTGCCAGACAATCGAAGCCGTTCTCGCGAAAAGCCTCAACCGCCGCATCCCGACGCTGCTGGAAAACAGCGACATTCCCCGGAACAAACTCGTCGTGGGCATCCAGAGCGGCGGCCGCGGCCGCCTGCACTGCCATGAACGCACCTGTATCGACAAACAGCTTGACCCTCGCAAGCGGCGCAATCAGCTCGTGTGCCCCCGCTGCCCACCCGCACCGCCAACCGGTCATGTTGTAGGTCTTCGACATCGAGTGGAACTCGATTGCAACCTCACGCGCGCCTGCAACTTCGAAGATGCTCGGCGGCCTGTAGCCATCGAACGCAAGCTCGGAGTAGGCGTTGTCATACACCAAGAGGATATCGAGTTCCCTGCACCGCTCCACTACGCGCTCGAGATAGCTCATCGGCGCTGTCGCGGCTGTCGGGTTGTTGGGATAGTTGAGGTAGAGAATTTTGGTGCGCCGCAGAACATCCCCGGGAATCTTGTCCAGATCGACGAGAAAGCCGTCCTCGGCGCGAAGCCGGTACTTCCATGGCTCTCCGTGCGCCAGGTGAGTGCCTCCCACGTACGCCAGATATCCGGGCTCGGGAACGACAGTGACGTCACCATCGCCGGCATAAGCCAGCGCGACGTGCGAGATCCCTTCCTTGGATCCGATCAGCGGAACGATCTCCTTCAACGGATCGAACTCGAGATCGAACCTGCGCTTCATGAAGCGTGCGATCGCTTCGCGATACTCCACGAGTCCAAGGCCGAACCCGTAACGACTCATTGACGGATTACGCGCGGCGGCAGCGAGCCGCTCGACGGCCACGGGCGGCGGGGCGAGGTCAGCATCGCCAGCACCCAGATCGATGACATCCATCCCGCGCGCGATGAGCTGGCGCTTCTTCTCGGGAAATCTGCCGAGCGCGTACTCCGGAAGATTCGCAAGACGAGTCGCGCAAACCGGCATCAGGTCGCCGCCCTTACCGGGTTCCTGACGGTGCTGAGCCCCTCGATCTCGACCTCCACTACATCACCGGCATTCAGGGGGCCTACGCCTGCAGGTGTTCCAGTCGCCACAATGTCGCCGGGCTCGAGGGTCATGACATGCGAGACGTACGACAGGAGCATCGGAATCGAAAAGACCATCTCCCTGGCCATTGCGCGCTGTCTCTCTTCGTTGTTCACTCGCGTGATCACAGTGAGTGAGCTGAAGTCGCCTGTGGACGGCGCCATCGGGCCGACGGGACAGAAAGTGTCGAAGCCCTTCGCGCGCGTCCACTGACTGTCTTTCCGCTGCAGGTCGCGCGCGGTCACATCGTTGACGGCAACCACGCCGCGAATTGCTGCGGCAGCTTCTGCCTCTGTGGCTCTCGTGAGCACGGCGCCGACAACGATTCCGATCTCTCCCTCGTACTCGACGCGCTGCGATTGGGGGGGCAGAACGATCGCTTCACCTGCCGCGATCAGACTGGTGGACGGCTTGAGGAAGAAAAGGGGCTCGGCCGGGACATCGTTGCCCAATTCCTTCGCGTGCTCCCGATAGTTGCGTCCGATGCAGACGATCTTTCCCGGCCGCGGATGACGCGAAGACACGGGCGCAAGCTCTCCACCTCCCGCGAGCGGGTCGTCGAACTTCATCTGCGTCATCGCCACGTCCTCATTGCTCTGTTTGTCACTGAACACTGCCTGGCCGTTGCGAATAGAAATCGCGCAGCTGCCGTGCGACGTCATCCCAATGTACAAGAACTCGCCTTGCCGGCGGTAAAACCGCGAGCAGAGCGGCGCCGTAGCTCTTCGTTACCACTCGCGGATCAGCGATGACTATCGCGCCGCGGTCCGTGCCGGACCTGATCAGCCGCCCGAATCCCTGCTTCAAACGAAGCGCTGCGTGAGGAACCATGTACTCTCCGAATGGATCGCCCCCCCGCTCCACGATCGCTTCACAATGTGCGGCAGTGACTGGCTCGGTTGGAACGCGGAAAGGGAGCTTCGCGATCAGGAGGCCGCGGAGAGCGTGGCCCGCGACATCGACTCCTTCCCAGTACGAAGATGTTCCGAGAAGAACTGCGCGCCCTGATTCCCGAAACTGCATCAGCAGTGAGTCACGAGACCCCTCGCCATGCACGAGCAGGGGACGGTCGATCGCCATTCCCCCGCCGCGAAGCTCCGCCGCGGCCTGGCGCACGTCGCGATGACTCGTGAAAAGCACGAAGATCCCGCCATCCGAAGCAAGAGTGAACTCGTGGATCATCCGGATCACAGCTCTGAAATGGCCCGCAGCGTCGGCGTTGGGTGCGGGAGTATCAGTGGGAATGGCGAGTATCGCCTGATGCCGGAAGTCGAATGGTGACGGGAACGACTCGGTCACCGCCGGAATTGAAAGCTGGTCGATGCCGAGGCGGCTTCCAAGAAAATCGAACCTCGAGTCCGTAGCGAGTGTAGCGCTCGTAACGACAGCCGTTTTCACCTTCGTGAAGAGGTGGTCACGGAGAATCGGCGCGAGGTCGAGCGGGACCCATGTGACTGCAATGTTTCCTTCGCGGCCGCGCGACTCGGCCCACCGGATTCGCTTGTGCGCTTCGGGGCCGGGCTCAAGTGCGCCATGCACCGCCGCGGCCAGGCCCTCGAGACGAAGCCCGGCTCCGCGCAGCTCCGCCACAAGTGCCACCGTGGCATCGTCCCGCTCTGTCGCCGCTTCGAGGCGCTGGCGTATTACTCCAATCGTGTCTGTAAGAACCGCAGACTGACTGATGAAATCGGAGAGAGCGGCGGAAAGCCCGGAGCGCCATACGGGATGCATGGCGAAGTCGTCGGTGAGTCTCACGACCGGCTGTCCGGCTTCACGCAGGAACACATCGAGCAAATCGAAGACGACCGAGCCTTTCTGCCGAACCGCATCGACCGCGGGATGAATGCGGCGTTCGAGATCGTCAAGGCTCTGCGAGCTGAACAGGTCGTCCCGTCTTGCGCGCAACCGCTCCTCGAGCGCAGCGAGCAGACCGCGACCCGGTCGTCGTGCAGAGCCACTTCGGGCCAGGCGCGACAGAAGCCGCTGCATTCCTCTTTTCGTTGCCGACGCCCCAAGGTGCGCCGCTGCGGCGTCCTCCAGGTGATGGCCCTCGTCGATAACGACGCGGTTGTATGCGGGAATCACTGCTGTATCCTGCCAGTTTCCGGCGACGCGGCGCACTGCGACGTCGGACATGAGCAGATGGTGGTTCACGACAACAACGTCGGCTTGCAGCGCCTCCCGGCGGGCCCTGAAGAGAAAGCACCGTTCGAAATGAGGACAGGCGGTTCGAATGCAGAGATCAGGTTCCGCGGCGACTTCGTCCCAGACTTCCGTAGACGGAAGGAATGGAAGGTCGCTGACAGACCCGTCTACTGTCGTCTCCGCCCACAAGCTTATTGCATCGATTCCCCCGGATGCATCGTCCAGCAGAGTCGGGCCGATGAGCTTGGCCTGCTCGAGCCGCAGCAGACACAGGTAATTCCGCCACCCTTTCAGGAGGGCAAATCGCACCGGTTGTTCGTCCCCGAGGGCGTCGGAGAGGAACGGCAGATCCTTCCGAACGAGCTGTTCCTGGAGATTGATGGTATTCGTCGAGACTACCGTGCGCTCCTTCCGAAGCGCTGCCCATCTCAGGGCGGGAAGAAGGTAACCGAGCGATTTGCCGACGCCGGTTCCAGCCTCGATGAGTCCGACGCCGCCATCGTTGTATAACGTGGCGATCGCTCTCGCCATATCGCGCTGGGCCGGACGATCCTCATACTGCTCCATTGCCGAGGCGATCACTCCGCCTGGCCCGAGATCATCTGCGACCGAATCCGCATCGAGCTCTGGTGCGCCGGTCGTCACTCCCGCAAACGCGATCACTCGTCGTGCGCCAGCCGATATGCCAGGTTTCGGGGGGCTCCGCGCTCGCTGATCAGGCGCTCTACACATTCCCGCGGCGTAACGCCTTCTTCACGCATGATGTGAACCGCCTCGCGAAGCGCGCTTTCGCTCGGTACCTCAGCGGTGGCGGGCCCGATGAGTATCACGACCTCCCCGCGCGCCGGCGTGTCCCGGAACCGCGCTGCGAGCTCGGCAACCGTACCGCGCGCAAACTCTTCGAACTTCTTTGTGAGCTCACGCGCGACCACGGCCGTGCGGCCTCCGGCGCCTGCCTCGGAGAGCTCATTGAGTGTCGCACCTACGCGAACGGGTGACTCGTACAGAATCGCCGTATGTGTCATTCGCATGATTTCCGTCAGCGAACGGAGCCGTTCTTTGCCCTTTCGCGGCAGGAAGCCGAAGAACGTGAATTGCTCGCCCGCCAGTCCGGACCCTACGAGCGCCGCGAGAAGTGCAGAAGCTCCTGGCACGGGGATGACGGAAATTCCCGCCTCGATGGCCGCACTGACGAGCCGCGCGCCGGGGTCCGATAAAAGCGGAGTGCCGGCGTCAGTGATGATTGCAATCGACTCCCCACCCAGAAGCCGCCGTACCAGGCGCGGTGCTTCCCGCGCTTCATTGTGCTCGTGGTAGGCCGAGGTCCGGGTGGTTATCTCGTAGTGATCCAGCAGGCGGCGTGAATGCCGGGTGTCCTCAGCGACAACGAGCGCGGCGGAAGACAGCACTTCGACCGCGCGAAATGACATGTCACCGAGATTGCCTATCGGAGTACTGACGACATAGAGAGAGCCCGTCGCACCGGGGTCGGTCACCTGTTCGGCGTCTCGCGCCGGAAAGCGCTCTCGAGTCTCGACGGCTTCGGCGTCCTGCGGATTACGCCGCGTGCTGCTTGAACTTCGTTTCGAGCTGCGACTTGGGGACGGCGCCGATCACCCTGTCGACGAGCTTTCCGTCCTTGAAGAAAAGGACGGCGGGTATTGAACGGATATCGAAGCGCTGTGCTGTCCGATTGTTCGTATCGACGTCCAGCTTCGCAACCTTCGCCTTGCCCGCATACTCGACGGAAAGCTGATCCAGGACGGGAGCGATGAGCCGGCAGGGCCCGCACCAGGTTGCCCAGAAATCGACTACGGCGAGACCCTGGTGCTTCTCGATCTCGAGCTCGAAATCGTTGTCCGTCACTTCGACTGCGTTAGACATTCAATCCCTCTCGCCGGGATACCCCGGTTGACTCGCTGGCTTATGTTTGACTTCTCTCTCGACTGAAATCTAATGCAGCCAGGAAGTCCCAAGGGCACCCGGATAGCGCATATCGGCATCGCTTTCTCGTCGCTGGAGACCCAGCTTCCTTTCTACCGGGACATACTGGGCCTGGAGGAGGCAGAGGTCGCCGATTCGGACGGGGCGCGCATAGTCGCGTTCAGGGCGGGCGGCCCACTCGTGGAGCTCCTCGAAGCAGCTGGTCCCGAGACCCCCATCGGCAAGTTCATCGCTCGTCGGGGAGCAGCGATTCATCACGTCTGTTTTTCAGTGGACGACATCGATGAAATGCTAGCGCGATGCCGTTCCGCCGGGATCGCGCTGATCGATGATGTGCCGAGGCTGGGGGCGGAGGGCAAGCGCATCGCGTTCATACATCCGAGCTCGACCGGCGGAGTACTGGTCGAGCTTTCGGAGCACTGAGGCGGCGCTCTACCTGGTCTCCCCCCGGCAGAAATCGCGTACGGCAGCGATCTCC
>DATAIM010000264.1:0-5663 GCA_036262655.1 Gemmatimonadaceae bacterium
GCGGCCGCAATGGTGTTGATGGCATCGGTAACGTTCCGCGGCATCAACAGGATATCCGCGCCGGCTAACAGTGCCAGAACGAGGGGCTCACTGGCTCCGTAGCGATTCGCAACTCCGCCCATCGTCATGGCGTCCGTGACGAGCAGGCCGCGAAATCCCATGTCCTTCCTCAGAAGGTCCGTCATGAAGTAAGGCGAGAGTGTCGCGGGAGGAGCGCTGTCGCCCAGAATTCCGGAGACGGCGATGTGCGCCGTCATGATCGCATCGATGCCGTTTCCCACCGCGGTGCGGAACGGCGGCAGGTCGACGGCGTCGAGGTGGGCACGATCGGCCCGGATCGTCGGGAGCTGGAGATGCGAGTCCGTGTCGGTGTCGCCGTGCCCGGGGAAATGTTTTCCCGTGGTCATGAGACCATTCTCTCTGGCTCCACGGATGTACGCGCCTGCAAGCCGCGAGACGAGCTGCGGGTCCTCGCCGAATGACCTCGTGTTGATTATCGGGTTGAGAGGATTGGAGTTCACGTCCAGAACCGGCCCGAACGTCATGTGAACTCCTACGGCGCGCGCCTCCGCTCCAAGCACGAGTCCGAGCTTGTACGCGAGGTCTTCCGAGCGAGTCGCTCCCAGTGCCATCACTGGAGGAAAGACCGTTCCTCCTCCCTGTGTCAGCATCGATGGCAGCGCATATGAGCCGCCGAGCCGCATCCCCGTCCCGTTTTCCATGTCGGACGCTATGAGGAGAGGAACGCGGGCGAGCCGCTGCATGTGATTCAGCTTCGCGGCGTAGCTGTGCGGCAGACCCATGGAGAGAATCAGCCCGCCGACCTTGTCGTCCTCGACCCACCCGCGAACCTGCTCGTATTCCGGTGACCCTACAGCTGCATACTCACCCGGGACCCAGGGCATGATGAGCTGAGCGACGCGTTCGCGTGCACTCATCGAAGCGAGGGTCATCTCGACCCAGGCTGAATCCTGTTGGGAGAGCGGCGTCGCTGCTCCTGGATGTCCACGACCGATCAGGCGCGTCGCGGACAGCGACTCCTCATTGCGCGCGGACATCGCGGGAGAAGCGCAGGAAGCGAGAATCGCGATAGGAAGAACGAGCAGAGCGCGATGGCCGGTCATGCGTCGACGACCTTTGGCTCGTGATAGCAAATGGCCATGGGGTGGTCGGCCAACGTAGCGAGCGGCTAAATGAGTGTCAATGAAACGCGCTGGCGTTCGCACTGTTTTTCTTGACTCCGCGCTCGCGCGGTGAAAGGTTTTGACCGCCAGCAAATCCCGCTGTCCGCCACTGCTCACAGGAGAATGGTGATGCCCAGTCGTGTCCGTATTTCCACCCTGCTCGCAAGACTCATTGCGATCGGGGCGGTCGTTGCAATCCCATTAGCGGCTTCGGCCCAGAACGGAGGAAGGATCCGCGGGCGGATCATTGACGCCGGATCCCAGCGGCCGATCGCGGGCGCACAAGTGATCATAACCGGAACGACCCTCGGCTCGGCTACGAATGTGAATGGCGAGTACACCATCGCGAATGCGCCTGAGGGATCTCACCAGCTCGTGGCGCGGAGAATCGGGTTCGTGCGTCTCACGCGGACGGTAAACGTCGCTTCAGGTGCAGAAACCCGCGTCGATTTCTCTCTTACACCTTCGGCCACGCAGCTCGAGCAGGTGGTCGTGACGGGCACCGGCGGATCGGCCGAGAGGAAGACGCTGGGCAATTCCATAACGACGCTGGATGTCTCCGAGCTTACGGAGAAGACGCAGATCATGAACGTCAGTGAGGTTCTTCAGTCACGTACCCCCGGAGTCACGATCCTCCCCGGATCCGGCGCTCCTGGCACAGCCGGCGAAATTCGAATCCGCGGCTCGAGCTCACTCAGCGGATACAAGCCCGTCGTGTTCATCGACGGTATCAGGTTCAACATCGATGACCTGGGTGGCTTCAGCGCTACCGGCGGCGGAACTGCCGGTCTTGCACAATCGTCGCAGGTCACGTCGGCTCTGAACAATCTCAATCCCAACGACATCGAATCGATCGAAGTCATCAAGGGGCCGGCCGCTGCGACCCTGTACGGCGCCGAGGCCGCGAACGGAGTGATCCAGATCATCACCAAGAAGGGAACCCGCGGTGCGCAGCAGATGCGCTGGTCGCTTAAGGCCGAGCGCGGGCGGAACGACTACTATCTGCTGCCCGAGGACAACTATACGACCTGTGACGCCGTCAAGAAAGCGCAGCGCGTCTCAGCGACCGACACCACGCTCGTATGGCCCGGCTGCCAGACGGTTGCGTTGAACGAGGTGATCAGGGGCAATCCGATGCGGGATGATCCGCGCGCTATTCGCGACGGAGACCTCTCGCGCCTCTCGCTCAGCATTCGAGGTGGCGGCGACAAGTACTCCTACTATATCGGGGGCGACCGGGACACGGAGCAGGGCGTTTTCTTCAACAGCGATAACCGCCGTACCTCGGTTCGCTCGAACTTCGGATTCAGTCCGATGGAGAAGCTGAACATCGGGGTGAACCTGAACTGGCAGGACGGCCGCATTCGGCTGCCCATTCAGGACGAATCGGCGAATGGACTTCTCCTTAGCGCGCGACGCGGACTTCCAGGACGAATCTCGTTTCTTGGCGCTGGAAATGAAGGGTGGCGCACTATCTCTCCAACGTCGGCCAATCGCTACCAGAATTACACCAACTCCGAGCGGTTCACTCTCGGCGCGACGTTCAGCTACAATCCCTTCAGCTGGTTCCAGAATCGCCTTACGACCGGGTTCGATAACAGCGTCGTTCAGGCGCAGCTGCTCTTCCTGCCTGGCCAGATCGACATCTCTCAGGATCCGGACGCGGCTTCCGGTGCCAACCTGAGGAGAACGCCGACCCGGCGCGTCGTCACGATCGACTACTCGGGCACGATGCAGTGGAGCCCGCGCTCCAGCATGATCGCAACTACGACGTTCGGCTCGCAGGTCGTCGCGGACAAGAGCACGCTGCTCGGCGCGACAGGTATCGGCATCGGTGCTCCCGACGTCACGCTCATCAACCTGCTTCAGAAGTCGACCGGCAGCGAAAGCTTCACCGAGAACAACTCGGTCGGGTATTACATCCAGGAACAGCTCGGATTCAACGAGCGGCTCTACCTCACGGGCGCCGTTCGCGCCGACGATCACTCATCGTTCGGAACGAACTTCGACCTGATCATCTATCCGAAGGTCTCGATGTCGTACGTGCTCTCGGACGAGCCCCGCATGAAGAACTTCCTCCAGTCCGCGCGCGTCAGCTCGCTGAAGCTGCGCAGCGCGTGGGGAGCGGCGGGTCGCGCACCATCCGCCTACTCGGCTCCGCAGACGTATACGGTCGACCGTGTAACCCTTGGCACGGTCACCGGTTCGGCGATCCGGACATCCAGCTACGGCAACCCGGATCTCAAGCCCGAGCGCGGTACAGAGGTGGAGGCCGGGTTCGACCTCGGGTTGTTTGGCGATCGTCTCGGAGCCGATTTCACTTTCTACGACAAAACAACGAAGGACATGCTTCAGTCCATCTCGATCGCCCCGTCGACGGGATTCATCAGCTCACAGCTCGTCAACCTGGGCAAGGTGAACAACCGCGGAGTGGAGCTGGCTTTGACGGGAACACCAATCCAGAACAGCCGGGTCAACTGGAACATGCGGCTCAATTTCTCGACGAACCGCAATGAGCTCGTGAGCTTCGGCACGCCCGGAAAGATTCTGGAGACGCCGGGCTCGCAGGCATACGGCAGCGTTCAGCAGCATCGCGTCGGCTATCCCCTCGGCGGATACTGGGTAACGCCGCCACAGAGAGCAGCCGATGGATCCGCGATACTCACCCCGACCGGAGCGGCGATCTTCAACCCCGGCGACACCGCCCGGCGCTACATCGGTCCGTCCACTCCGACTGCCGAGTACGGGCTGTCGAACACGTTGACGCTCTTCAAGAATATCCGCCTCTATGCGCTGCTCGACCGAAAGACCGGAGGGTTCATCTTCAATCTTCAGGAGCGGAACCGGTGCCAGTCGAACGACAACTGCGCTCGCAATAACGACCCTCGCGCGCGTTTCCCCGTCACCGCGGAGGATTCGATCCTGTTCAAGGAAATCGCTGTCTACAAGAGCTCCTCGATATCGCCGGAATGGATTCAGAAGTCCGACTTCACCAAGCTCCGTGAAGTTTCTCTCACCTACGACATGCCGGAGAGAGTGACCCGCATGATCGGGGGACGGTCGGCAAGCGTCACCTTCTCGGGACGCAACCTGAAGATCTGGAGCGACTACGAGGGGGCTGATCCGGAAGTAAATACCTATGGAGGACGAAACTTCCTCCGAGTGGATGCATACGCAGCGCCGCAGATGCGAAGGCTCTCGGCGTCGGTCAACCTACAGTATTGATGCGGAGAGATCTCATCATGATTCATACGAGTGAAGCCCGCATAGAGGTTGTTGCGGTTGTCAGGACCGCGGCTTTGGTGTGCCTCGCCGCGGCAAGCCTTGCCTGCAACGATTTCCTCAAGGCGGAGAATCCCGGCGCTGTCGAAGAGCCTCTCGTCAACGATCTTGCCTACGTAAACCTGATTGGCAATGGGCCCGTCGCGACGTTCCAGATCGCTCACACTGATGCGATGTACTGGAACGCCCAACTTACCGACGAGATCTTCAACCGCGCGACGTTCGTCGAGGAAGGACAGATCGATCGGCGCGAGCTTTACTCCGATATGACGTACATCAATGCCTTCCTCTACGCGCCGCTCCAGCGGGCCCGGTTCATGGGGGAGGACGCGGCAAGGCGTCTCAAGGAGATCATTCCGGATTCCGCCAGTTCTGATATCCGGACCGCCAGATCACTGGTGTTCGCGGGTTACTCGTATACCGTCCTCGGAGAGATGATGTGCGTGACTCCGATCGATCTCGGAGCACCGAAGACCTCCGAAGAGATTTTCACCGATGCTATCGCGCGTTTCCAGGAAGCGATAGCGATCGCTACCGCGGCAAAGGCGAGATATCAGGCGGCCAATCCCGTACCGCTCACGCTTGTCAACGGGGTGGATTCCGTGCGCAACTTCGCGCTCGTCGGCGCTGCCCGTGCGGCGCTGAACAAGAACGACAAGGCAGCCGCAATTGCCTTCGCGAACCAGGTCCCCGCGGATTTCATCTACCGGTTATGGTACACCGACAACACGAACGCGCAGCGGAACAGAACCTACGAGCGTCTCACGCTGGGCAGCAATGGAACGATGATCAACACGCCGTTCTTTGCGATGGCGGGCGATCCTCGTGTACCGCGCATTCCCGGCACTTCGGGCACCGGCGGACGACCGCTTTCCCCGTCGGCGTACAGCACTTTCAGCAACACCGTCGCCGGGGCCGAGTTTGCGCCGGTGATGAGCTTCCGGATCGCATCAGGCCTCGAGGCGCGGTACATCGTCGCCGAGGCGCAGGGCCCGACCGCGGCAACCCTGGCGTTCGTGAATGAGCGGCGTGCTGCCGGGCTTCAGACACCGGTGACGCTTACAGGCGACGCCCTGATGGCCGAGCTTCGCGACCAGCGCAGCCGCGACTTTTATCTCGACGGTCACCGCCTCGGCGACCTGCGCCGATACCTCAAGTACTACAACATCGATCTGTTCCCCAAGGGTCCATATCCTG
>DATAIM010000265.1:0-4353 GCA_036262655.1 Gemmatimonadaceae bacterium
CCCTCGGTGGTAGCAAGGGTCTTCTCTTCGCGGAGAAGCTGGAGGCCCGAATTGACGAAGCGAACCTTCGGTACCTTCAACGCTGCTTCGTTTGCCGCCAGCAGCAGCGCCACTTTTTCCTCTATGGGAACGTCGATCGGATCACGCTTGATCGGCATTCGCCACGTTCCCTTGACGGGCGTCACCGGCGCGAGCACTACCGGCCGCCGCTGAACGCTTCGTGCCGCCTTCGCCAGTCGCACCGCCTCCTGTGCCGCCTTCGTAATGCCGTCCCTGGTCATGGTGCTGGTGGACGCGAAGCCCCACGAGCCCTGAACCAGTGCACGAACGCCAATTCCGAACGACTCTGAATCGTTTACGCCTGTGACGTTCCTCTCGCGTGTTGCCACGAACTGTCGGCGGTAACGTCCAATGCGTGCATCAGCGTACGATGCGCCAGCTGCCTGTGCGGCATTCAGCGCTTCGAGGGCAAGATCGTCGGCATACGGGTCCGACGAGGGCGCGGGCAGATATACGCTGGCGGGCTGGCTGAGGGCAGTGCGCGTGCCTGCAACGGCGGCGAGCGCGGCTGACGCTCTGACAAAATCACGACGATTAGTTGGCATGTGGCCGGGTTACGAGGGGTGGGCGTAGGGTACCCAGCGATCATGGCAAGTGTCAACCCGGCAGGCGAGCAGTCGCGACGCCGGCACTCGCCAAAGCCGGCGCCGCCACATTGATAGCTAGAACTCTATCCGCATTCCCAGCTGGAGAGCGATAGGGTTCACGCGCCGGCGCGGCGCCGCGAAAATCGACGTCGGATCGAGCACTGCCTGGTCATTGATGGTGAGGTTTCTCTCAACGATCGCATCCGAGGCGAAGGCGTTGAAGAGGTCTCCCGTCACGACGACGTTGAATCCGGGAACGGAAAATCCGCGCTCCAGCCTCAAATCGACGTTTGTATGCGCAGGGTAATTCCGGTTCCCTCGGTCCTCGAGAAGCATTGTCTGTCCGGTTACACCGCTGAAGAGACCATCGTCGTGCAGTGTGAAATCTGCTGCCTGGAATCTGAAGCGCGGACCGATCTGGAACGTCGGCGTGAAGTAGTTTCCGACGGAGAGACTCGCAAACATGCCTCCGCGGAATCCCCAGGGCATCTCGCCAGTGACCCAGAGCTTCGCTTCGAAAGGAGGATAGTTCGGGAGATTACCGTAGAAGTTGAGAGCCTCATTCGGTCGGACGCCGGCGCCGGCCGAGAAGGTCGAGCCCGTCGTTCCGAATCCCGTGAGACCCCCGATGTTGCCCCGCAGACGGGTATAGGTCATCGAAAGAGAGCCGTTCCAGTGCAGGTGCTCGGTTCTCAGTGATGTAGAGACCTGGTCCAACCGGCGCTTCGCTCCGTCAACAGTCGTCAGAGCGATGTCGGGATTGAATGTCAGGCGGTTGATATCCGCGAAGGTGTATCCGGGAGTTGGCGGAAGGGGCGGCCTGGAAAGGAAGCGCGGCGAATCAGGTCGGCCTTGAGATCCTGGTTCGATATCCAGATGATTGGCAGCACCAGCGGATTCCCGTGCTGGTCGAAGATCGTCTGGCCGTTCACCCTGTCCTTCACTCCGATGTTGACTATCGGACTGTAGTTCTCCGCGAGATTCCGATCGACAAGGCCGACGATATCCTTGTTGACGCGGTTCGTGTATACCACCTCGAGCTTCCACTTCGGCCCGAACCGCTTCTCGGCGCTCAGTACGGCCTGTTCAACGTACGGCTGCCGGTAATTCTCGACGGCGCCTTCTTCATTGAGGATTGCCTCCACGAAGTTCGACGAAAAACCGGTGCAGCATGAAGGGTCGCCTGATTTGTTGAGGAGCGCATCGCGCTGTGCAGGCGTGTAAACCTTGCGTGTGTCCGTCAGGTCCGGACCCTGGAAATAGAACCGCTCGTTGGTGTAGACGTTGCCGCCCTCGGCGCGGTCAAAGAAGACCGAGTTCATCGCCTGATGGTATCGGCCCCAGTGTGCTTTGAGCACGAAATCATTTCGCCCGGAGACATCCCAGACCACGCCCATTCGAGGATCGAATGCCTGGTGCCGCGCCGCCAGGAAGCGTCTCGAGGCGGTGTCGCGTGGCGTCAGCCACCCGTTCCACCGCCCGTAGCGGAGGCCGGGCGTGAAAGTGAGGTTGGGAAGAAGCGTGAGATAATCCTGAATGAAGATCGCTCCGTCGTCGACATCTGACTTCAGCATCAGCTCCGCTCCCCACTGGCTGGCGACTTCGGGCCACGTGCGCGCATCAGCAGCATTGACGAGGCCCGTGGCAGGATTCACGTATGGCATCCATGTCAGCCCGCCGTTCCTGGTTCGACGGTTCTCCCACCAGCCACGTGTGTACTCGGCGCCGACCACCAGTTTGTTCTCGCCACCCGGAAGCGGGCTTTGTTTTTTCCAGGTGATATTGCCGCCAAGGCTTCGTGGCTCGAGCTGCTCAGTGAATGCGGCGTTCTGAAATCGCGGCTGGCGGCCGCGCGAGAAGATCTGAATTCCCGGGACGCCTGTCCCGGCATAGGCTCCTCGAGTCTCACGCGAGTCGAAACCCGCGAGGCGTGCGTCGAGAGATGTCGTCACGCCGGTGCGAGTCCATGCGAGCTCGTAGAAAGACGTCGGCGATCTTACGCGGGTCGTTGCGGCGGGATCGTCGATGCCATTGAGCCCGGCGCGCTCCACCTGGTCGTCCCTCCGCCCGAAGAGCGCGTCGATTCTGTCGCGCGAATCGGGAAGCAGTGTGAGCTTCGCAATCCCGCGGATGTCACGGAAGCCCTGCTGCACGTCACGGAACTCGCCCGGCGTCGCAAGGTTGAGATTCGGAACATTGACGTCACGGTCGATGACGATGCCGCCGACGAAGTAGAAGAGACGGTCGCGAATCACCGGACCGCGCATTTCGCCACTGACCTCTCGGCGCATGTCCTGCTCGGCTCCTTCCTCGTTTGGGCGGATGTTCGATCCGGTAAGTGCGGGTGAGATGTAATTCGCCCTCAGGGAACCCTGCCAGTTGTTCGTTCCCGTCTTGGTGATGGCATTGATGAGGCCTCCCTGAAATCCGCCGTACTCGGCGCCCGCCCCGAGCCCGCGCACCTCGAGTGCCTCTATCCAGTCGATACTGGGTGACAGGAAGTCGCCACCCACACCGGGGTGGTTTACCGAGACCCCATCGAGCTGATAATTGTTGGCGGCGTCACCACCACCGCCCCAGACGAAGCCGCGTGACGCACCCGGCAAGAGATCGACGAGAGAGTTGGCGTCGCGGGCGGTTGGCACGAGGGAGACATTCGCGACATCGATGCGTCACGCAAGCTCTGACGACGTGGCGTCAATCGAGGTCGGCGTGACGCGCACCTCGACTGTCGAGAGCTGTGTCGGTGAAGCGGTGAGCTGAACTCGGATCTCGGACGTCTGTCCGGCGACAATGCGAAGGGAAAGGAGAATCGCTTCACGGAAACCGATTCGTCGAGAGGTGAGCCGGTACAATCCTGGAGCGAGGTTGGTGAAGCGGAAGGCACCATTCTGCTCTGTTGTGATTTCGCGGGGTGAAGTACCATCGTTCCGGGAGAGCCGGACGGTGGCTCCCGGGACAGCTTTCCCGTCTTCGGTCGCAACGACTCCGGCGATTCCGCCGGTGGTTGCTCTTTGCTGCGCGATGGCCGTGTCAGGATCGGTGATGAAGAGGCATGCGAACGCAATAAACCAGGCACTGCGAACTGACGTGAGTTGGGGCATGCGGGGGCTCTCCTTGTTGCGAGGAAGCGGAGGTAATCACTGCAACCATTGCAGCCATTTGCGAGGGCAAACGTAGAACTCGGTCCGAGCACACACAATCCCGAAAGCGCCGAAGTGAGGAGCGCGCCCACGATTGCGCCAAATCCGCGTTGCATGCACGCTCTCACTGGCGCAGTCGCGCAGCGCTGAATAATCTCCGCTCACTACCGCGCCGCCCGGCCTATCGGAGAAGAGAATGATCATTGCAAAGTTCAAATCCGCCGCCCTTGCTGTTCTCATCCTCGCGACCGCCTGCGATACTCCACGCGCTCCCGCTGCCGGCGACACGACAGCGGCCAAGCTTGCGGGCGCACCGGACATGCAGCGACGGATGTCGGAGTACACGACAGTTCAGATCGCCGCTGACACGACGACTCTCTCGTCTTCCGAGCGCCGGATGCTGCCGATCCTCATCGAGGCTGCGAAGGCCATGGACCCGATCTACTGGGAGCAGACTTGGGGATCGCGCGATTCTTTGGTAAACCAGGTGAACGACCAGGGAGTGCGGCGGTTCATCGACATCAACTACGGGCCATACGATCGCCTCGACAATAATGCGGCGT
>DATAIM010000266.1:0-4478 GCA_036262655.1 Gemmatimonadaceae bacterium
GATCCAGACTCGAACGATGGCGGCGAGAGATTGACCGACGGCTGCCTGCCCGTCTGCGAACAAACCTTGCTGCTGCGGCTCCATCGCCACTCATTTGGCCGCTTCTCGCCGATGCTCTCCGCGATGCACCCCCCGAGATCACGTTCGCGGAGCTGGTCGAGGCGCTTCGGACCCTCGACGACGCCGAGTTCCAGCGATCCGTGCTCGGCGGAGTGTTCAAGGGGGAGGGGAATGTCGACGGTCTCATGTCCGGCAAGGTTTCGCTCGGTCGGACAATCGCAGGCGAAGCGCAGCGAGGTGACCGCCTCCTCGCGCTTCTCGGTCTGCATCCGTTCCACCGCCGAAGCGGCCCTGCGAAAACGTTCGGGCGGATTGTGTCGGCTCCGGGCGAATATCGCGATGAGATAGTGTCGCTTCTTGAATCGTTCTGGGCAGCGGGATTTTCCGATACTTGGGCGAAGCTCGAGCCGCAGATGCGCGAAACCGCCGACACGATGCAAGCTCGGATTGCACGGCGAGACTTCTCGAGCCTGGCTGACGAATACAACCTTCCAGTCACGCTGGAAGGTGAATCGCTCGTCACCGCTCGCGGTGGCTCCCGGTATCCTTTGGGCTCCGTCAGCGCTTTTCATCTGATACCGTCGGCGTTCAATACCGCGAAACTCTGGGCATCGTACGAAGACTCTCACCGGGAAAACCGGTTTTTCGTTCCGGTGCTCGATGCCGCTTTGTCACCCGATACTGAGCCTCGCATCGTCCCGGCGGCGGTTTTCAGGGCGTTGGGTGATACGACCCGCTATGCGCTGGCGTCGATTCTTGCGCGGACGCCCACGACGTCGGTAGAGCTTGCGCGAGCGCTGGATGTCTCGAAGCCGACCATCTCGCACCATGTGCAGCAGCTGCGTATGGCCGGCTTGCTCGAAGAGAATCAGGCGGACGGCGGCATCGTTCTCTCGCTCAACCGTTACGTTCTCGAGAATGTGTCCGAGGCTGCTTCACGCGAGATGTTCTCGGAGGAAGGTCCTCCCCCCCAAGTCAGGCGAACCCGCAGGGCCAACAAGACCTGACACGCACGCTGACAAGCTTAAAAAAACGGAGCATCCCGATGGGCAAGGTATTCGCGGAGCAAATCCTCGCTGGTAAGACAGCGCTTGTAACAGGCGGCGGAAGCGGCATCAACCTCGCGATCGCGCAGCGCTTTGCGGAGCAGGGGGCGTGCGTTGCGCTCGTCGGCAGAACGCAGTCCAAGCTCGACAGCGCCGCCGAGGGTATTGAAGCGGCGGGCGGGCAAGCAGCGGGATTTTCGGCTGACGTTAGGGACTACGATGCGCTTGGATCCGCTATCAATCGCGCACGCGAGAAATTCGGCGAGATCGACATCGTCGTCTGCGGAGCAGCCGGAAACTTTCCCGCTCCAGCGCTCGCAATGTCGGCCAACGGTTTCAAGGCGGTGATCGACATCGATCTCCTGGGAACGTTCAATACCTGTCGTGCCGCATTCGAGCATCTCCGCCGGCCCGGTGCGTCGATCATCAACATCTCGGCGACCCAGGCATTCATTCCAATGGTGATGCAGTCGCATGTCTGTGCGGCGAAGGCTGGAGTGGACATGGTGACGAGAACGCTTGCGCTCGAGTGGGGGTCGATGGGGGTACGCGTGAACTCGATTGCCCCTGGCGCTGTCGATGACACCGAGGGGATGAAGCGCCTCGCGCCAACGCCACGAGCGCGTGAATTCGTCACCAAGATGATTCCACTTGGCCGATTCGGGCAGAAGAGCGACATCGCGGACCTCGCACTCTTTCTCTCCTCGGATGCTGCAAGCTTCATTACAGGCACGGTGATGGTGTGCGATGGCGGGCAGGCGCTAAGCAGTCCGTTTTCGGCGATGCTCGACGCAGTGGCGGGCAAGCCGCAGTAATCAGAGCTCGTCGATCGAGCTTGGCCAGTCCTGTTTGAGTAGTCGAGACAGAGCGCGGTCGGCGAGAAGCTTTCCTTCCGTCTGGCAGCGCGCGCAGTAGTTCGTCTCGTTGCTCGCGTACCTGATACGCTGCACTGGCGAGCCGCAAACGGGGCAAGGTTTTCCGTAGCGGCCATGCACCGCCATCTCGTCATGGAATGCAGTGACCTTTGCGGGGAATTCTCCTTTCGCTTCAGCGCGCAGCCGCCGGGTCCATTCGGTCAGTGTCTCTCGAGTCGCATCGAACAACCGGGTGATCTCATCGCGGGTCAAGCGTGATGTGAGCTTGATGGGAGATATGCGCGCGCGATGGAAGATCTCGTCGGAATACGCGTTGCCGATTCCGCTGAACAGGCGCGGATCCGTAAATGATCGCTTGAGCGTGTGGTTTTCCCTCGTGAGCTGCCTCGCGAACGTTTCCTCGTCGATCTCGAGCGGCTCGACACCACCACGGTGGAGCTCCCCGAGGGCTTCCTCGCCTCGCAAGAGAGTGATCGAAGCACGGCGCCGCGTTCCCGCTTCCGTCAGGATGAGAGACCCGTTGTCGAAATCCAACGCGGCAAGACCCAGACGACCCGGAATCTTCGCACCTGTCTTGAGCCAGCGAAAACGACCGGCGATCATGAGGTGAATGACTATCCACAACTCTTCATCGACGCCGATCGCGATGCGTTTTCCGATGCGTCGGACCTCGCGAACCGTCGTTCCTTCGATTTCGTAAATCGGCGGATCGACCGATCTGACGATGAACGGACTGCCTATACGAACGCGCTCGATCTTCCTGCCAACACATTTTGCTGCGATCGATTCCACGTAAACCGCTACATCCGGCAGCTCGGGCAACTTGCTAGTGCCCGGCCAGGGCGGCGAAGAGATACGTGAGGTTCGCTGTACCATCCATGATCGGCTCGTTCGTAGAATAGTCGCCGACGTCGTCGTGATAGACTATGAACCCGGTGTTGAAATCCGCGTATTCGTCGGCGTCGTGCAGGGAAATCCCAAGCAGATTTTTGTAGATCGACTTGTAAACTGGGCCGTCCAGCAGTCCGCCTGTGAGCTGCAGCTTCAGCTCTTTTGCGATCACCGAGTGCGGGTCACGAGCGTATCGCCCTGATTGCGGAAGGCCAATGATCATCGACACGCCCCACGGATTTGCCCCGAGGAGCCAGTCGAGTGCCGCCGACTCATATTCACGGAAGCGAGTGTCACCCGTCATTCGGCGATAGAGGTATGCCTGAGTGGCGAAGCTCGCCATCAGATTGTTCGAGCACCAGATGAACGGGATTCCGACGCGAAATCCATTGTTTCCGCGCGCCGCGACGGCTGCGAGGCCCCTTCTGTAGAAGGACGCAAGCTGCGCTTTTTCACCGGGCGAGCCATGACGCCACGCCTCGTAATGGCCGTTGTTATGCCACGGAAACCACTGATAGTGACGCGCTGTGTCGCGTCCCATCCACGGCGTGACCGGCTCATTCCGCGCGTGCATGAGTGCATCCCCAAGAAAGTGAAGATCTCCCGTCGCTGCAACGAGTGAAGCTGCACCCAGCTCCATGTCGTCGTGCCAGTTGTCTTCCTCGTAGAAGTAGGGTGCTCGTCCTGGTGCTGTCTGGCAAACGCCCGGGCTTTGCCTGCCGGCGCGATACGCTCCGAGAGCTCTCGACTTGAGCGTGCGGGCAAATGGCGCGTCGATCTTCTCGAAGATGGCGGCTCCAATCCCGAACGCAGCTGTGTACTTGCCTGCCGTAGAGGCAATTCCAGTCGAGCGGTTCTTCGTCTTGAACAAACCCTGAGGCTTGCCGGTGCACGGATATACCGGCCGTTCTTTTCCCTTACCCCAGCCGTAGTCGGATGAGTCCGTCCAGGGGAGATCCCAGAAGCTGTGATCACGATCGTCGCCCAGCTGATTGAACATGTCGTTTTCCCCGGGATACATCCGGAGAAGCCACTCGAGTCCATGACGTGCTTCATCGAGAACATCGGAAACGCCATTCGCTCCGGGCAGACCGCGCGCGTCGAACTCGTCGCCGAATGCCCCGGGATTATCCCTGTACGCCATCAGCATTACGAACGTCGCGTTCGCGGACGTCGCGACGTATTGCAGGTAATCCGACGCGTCGGCCCATCCTCCACTCACGCTGATGAATTTTCCGGCGCGAGCCGGGTCATCGACTATCGATCCGTCATGCTTGTGCACTGAATCGCGAATGACGGGATTGAAACCCGACCGCTGCTGTCGCATGTAGTAAAGGAGCGTGTCAGCGGCCCCATTGTAGACCTTCGGTGATATCCGGACCGGGGGTGATGTCACACCAGCGGCAACCAGCTTGTACCACCCCGGTTTTCGAAGCGCTGAAAAAACGAGGCGATGAGTCGATGCACAGGGGCCGAATGATCCGGAGGCGATTGCCTTCCGAGGACCAAACATGACGCGTCCTTCATTATCCTGAACCGTGAACGTTGTTACGCTCGTCGGGTCGAGCGAGCACGCCACTGCGGTCTTGGGGGCGTCAGGCAGGTA
>DATAIM010000267.1:0-18695 GCA_036262655.1 Gemmatimonadaceae bacterium
GCAGGGAGAGCTTGCCGCAGTGAAACGCGCTCATGAGCTCGGCGTCGGAGCTGAATACGACGACGCGCAGATCTACGCCGCGCTCGGCAAAACTGCGGAGGTGAATGCTCTTGTCGAGGACCGCCTGCGCCGTCCATCCCGTGGCGAAGAGAATCCCGCAGCATTGATGATGTTCGCGGCGCGAGAGTACCGTGCGCATGGATTCAAGGATGCATCGACTGATATGACGAACCGTGCGCTGGCCTGGTACGAGAGCCGGCCGTCTTCAGAGGGGACTGAAGCGCGGCAGATCAACATCGCACTGGCTCTTCTCCATGCCGAACGCTGGCGGGATGTGCGCGAGCATCTTACGAAGCTCGCGAAACGGTTCAACTGGAGTCTCAACGAGGAACCCGGGATACTCGGAATCCTCGGCCGTGTCGCCGCTCACATGGGAGATACTGCTCTCGCGAAGGCCCACATGGAAAAGCTCAAGTCAGTGAATCCTGTCGCCGGTTACAGGGGCAACGCGTACCCGCGCGCTCTGATCGCCGCAGCGCTCGGGCAGAAGGAGCAGGCTGCAGTACTGCTTCGGCAGGCTTTTGCGGAGGGAGTGAATTACGAGCCCTACCTTCATCGCGAGATCGATCTGCAGGCGATGCAGAATTATCCGCCAATAAAAGAGCTTCTGTGGCCTGAGCGCTGAGGGCCGATCCAGATCCTGCGGTCCATCGGCTTCATCGTTCTCGGCACATCGCATGCGGGGGTGATCACCACTTGATTACCCGGACTATGTTCGAGTAGTCATCATTCCATACCGGAAAGTCCGGCCGCGCCGTCAGGGCAGTCCAGCTCGAGTCAGCGGCGAGTGCACCGAAATCGTCGCGACGCCGGGCGAGCACTACCCAGTCTGACGGATAGTCGAGGTCTTTTGCTTCCTCCCCCGGATCCGGGTCATGCTCTCCCAGCAGCGACAGCAATCCCGCGTCTTTGGCAAGCGCCGCCACGACAGGCTTCAGGTTCAGGTGCTTGTTGCTGATGTGAACCATGAGAACACCGTGATCATCGAGCACCCGGCGATACACGCTGAACGCCTCACGCGTGAGCAGGTGCACCGGAATCGCATCGGAGCTGAACGCGTCGACGATCAGAACACTGAATTTTCCACTCGGCTCGCGCGCCAGTGTCAGCCGCGCATCGCCGATTACGATCCGGGGCCGCACCTCGCACTCGCCGAGATACGAGAAATAGCGCGGGTTACCCGAGATCTGTCTGACGAGCGGATCGATCTCGAAGAATGTCCACTCCTGTCCGCGCCTTGAATAACAGAGCACGGTGCCAGCTCCGAGGCCTACGGCGCCAATGCTTCTGCCATCCAGTCGTGATGATAAAGCAGCGAATGCCTGCCCCACCGGCCCGTTGCGATGATAGTACGTGACTGGTATCCGCCGGCGCGCCGAGTCCTGAAACTGGGCGCCGTGCGTCGTAGTGCCGTGGACGAGACGGTGTGTTGGACCGTACGCTTTCTCCACCCGATACGCTCCAAAAAATGAGCGCGCCTGAAACAAGTCCTTTTCGTACCGCTGGAGCAGCAGCTGGCTGACAAGAAAAATAGAGACGATGCTCGCGCCGAACCTTACGGCGTCGTCGCTCAATAGAATCATCACCGCTGCTGCAATGATGGAAACAAGAAGACGCCCAGAGATGCCTGGCAGCGAAGAATCCGCGAGCCCGAGCCACGAAACCCCACCGACAAGCAATGCAGGTATCACCGAGACTGGAGTGAGCCGGAGCTCACCGAGCATATCGCGGAAATGCGATCGCCAGCTTGGCCTCAGGAAGCTCCCCCCGATCAACACGAGCTGATACTCGGCTATCGTTTTGAACAAGAGCGGTGCGGCAATGGCGTTGAATGCTCCGCCGAGTGCGCCTCCCAGGGCCATCCAGAGGTAGAACTCGGTGAGATATCGCGGACGGGGTCTCGCCGCCGCGAGCCGTCCGTGGAGCACGAGCGCCGTAGTGAAGAAGACAGCCAGGTGCAGCAGGATCCGCGTGCGCAGGCTGATCCCCCGCCCCCAGAACATCACCAGGATAACTGAGGCGAGCAGTGCGGCATGCAGAAGGCCAATCGCTCGGCCTGGTTCGCCGCCGGATCGTCCGAATACAATAATGAACGTGATGAGATAGAGCGCGAGCGGAACGACCCAGAGCAACGGTACTGCAGCGACATCGGTCGAGATATATGTCGTCACGCCGAGGAGCAGGCTCGACGGAACGAATGCCAGCGCGAGCCACTGTATCCGGTCCCCGATAGTGGGAGACGCGCTCGAGTCATCGAGGGGAGCCACAGTTGCATGGATTGGCGCCCGCGATCTGCGCGAAACGTAAAATGCACATAACACGGCGAGGCCGATCGCGACCACGAACCCGATACCCCAGAGAGATGCCTGCTGGCTCAGCCGAAGATTTGGCTCCATCAGAAAGGGAAACCCAAGCAGGCCAATCAGGCTTCCGGCGTTGCTCGCGGCATACAATAGATACGGGTTCTGCGCCGCTGAATGGTCTGTGCTTGTGAGCCAGCGCTGAACGAGAGGAGCCGTTGCCGAAAGGAGCATGAACGGTGCACCGACCGCCACCGTGAGTAATCCGATCAGCCATGGAACGACGGTACTGGACGCAGGAGGCGTCCATCCGGCAGGAACTCCGACTGGAAGACATAAGACGGCGAGAACGAGCAATGCGGCGTGGAGCCACGCCTGCCGTCGTGCATCGAGCCACCTCGATGTCAGATGCGCATAAAGATAGCCAAGGAGAAGCATCCCCTGGAAATACATGAGACATGTATTCCATACAGCGGGCGAGCCGCCGAGGAGAGGCAGCACCATTTTCGCAAACAGCGGCTCGATCCAGAACAGGAGGAACGCGCTCGCAAGAGTCGTGAGCGCGAAGAGAGCGAGCATCTCCCTCGAGCGTGCTGAATCAGCGCCGCGCGCCGAAAGTCAGGGAAAAATTCCGCGTTGTGTATACGCCAGCGCGACTTTCCCGATCGCATTGATGAAGGCAGCCGTACGCAGATCGACTTTCTCATTCGCCTGGATCACGCGCAGCTCGGAGTAGGCCGCAACCATCGTTTCCTCGAGGCCGGAGTTCACCAGCTCCTCTTCGCCTGCTGCTTCCGTCGCTCTTTTCCTCTCGTTTTCGGTGAAGCGTTTTCCGGTGAGATTTTCGACTGCCTCGAGCAGCCGTTCGTTGGTTCGCTCCTGGAACCGTTTTTCCATTCTTCCGAAGCGCATGTGCGACAAATTCTTGACCCACTCGAAATAGGATACTGTCACGCCCCCGGCGTTCGTGTAGATGTCAGGGAGGATCAGCACTCCTCTCCCGAGGAGCGCTTCGCTCGCATCGGCGGTCACTGGACCATTCGCGCCTTCGACAATGATCTTTGCCTTGATCCTGTCGACATTCTCGCTCGTAATAACATTCTCGAGTGCTGCGGGAACGAGCACATCGCAATCGAGCTCGAGCGCGTCGCTGCTGTTCTCCAGATCTGTCGCCCCCGGGAAGCCAAGAATAGATCCCGTCTCGTGCCTGTGGGTGACGACGCGGTCGACATCGAGCCCTTTCTCCGAGTATACCGCACCTTCGCGCTCGGCCAGTGCAACGATCCGGGCACCGTAGGATTCGATGAACTTTGCGGCATGATAACCGACGTTGCCGAGGCCCTGAATGACGACCCTCTTGCCTTCCAGGCCTGCTGAGAAGCCGAGGGACTTCATGTCGTCTGGATAGCTGGCTGCTTCTCTGAGCGCGAACGCGACACCGCGTCCTGTTGATTCCGCGCGCCCGCGAACGCCTCCCTGAGTGACCGGCTTTCCCGTGACGCAGCCGAGCGCGTCGATCTGCCCCGGTGCGAGAGTGGCGTAGGTGTCGACGATCCACGCCATCTCCTGGGGGCCTGTACCGTAATCGGGGGCGGGAACGTCCATGCCGGGACCGATGAGATTCTTCGCGAACAGCTCGTACGTGTACCGCCGCGTGATTCGCTCGATCTCGCCGATGGAGTACATCGACTTGTCTATTCGGACGGCGCCCTTTGCGCCGCCGAATGGGACGTCAACGAGCGCGCACTTGTACGTCATGAGTGCGGCGAGTGCGGACACTTCGTCTTCGTCCACGTGCGGCGCGTAACGAATACCGCCTTTCGTCGGCAGCCGGTGAACGCTGTGCTGCGCCCGCCACGCGTTGATCACCTCGATTGTACCGTCGTCGCGCTTCAGTGGAAATTGCATGCGGTAGACGGAGTTGCAGGCCTTGATCTGCGACAAGAGACCGGGCGGGAGATCGAGGTGCGCCGCCCCCTTGTCGAAGTATTTGTTGACCTGCGCGAACATCGGGATGTGCTCAGTGGACATTACACGTCTCAGCGGGTTGAGGCCTTGGTATGTACTAAGGTGCAACCGGGCCGTACGGGAGGGGAATAGGAGAGGGCGATCCTCTGCCTATCAATGTTTTCGCTGAAGTGCGAGCCGCCCGATGCCGAACGGCGACATGTCGAACCGTGTTTGTTTGTTCATCACCAGATCGGCCTGAATTTCTCCGATGACGCTGGCGAACTTGAAGCCGTGCCCCGAGCAGGCACTGGAGACCACAACCTGCGGATGCTCGGGATGCAGATCGATGACAAAATCGTGGTCAGGAGTATTCGTGAAGAGACACACCTCCCGTTCACTCACGGCCGCACGTGCCAGCCCGGGGAGTATCGGAGCCAGCGCTCTCCGTAATGGATCCACTTCTTCATCGCGGACCGTGCGCTCGACTTCGTCTGCATCCGGGATGATCTCGCCGCCATGCATGATGCTGGACTTCACCCCGCGCGGCAGCCGCGGGAACCCGTAGCATATCTCACGCGGCTCATACTCGTATGCATATATCGGGAACGCTGGCTCGTCATAAGATCCGGAATCGATATCAGGGTCGAGCCAGAACACGGCCTGGCGCTCCACCTCGAGTGGAAGATCGACTCCGCGCAGTAGATCACGTGTCCTCGCACCGACCGCCAGCACGAGATGATCGGCCGAATAGGACCCGCATGCCGTCGTTACCGTCACTCCATCGTCGAATGCGTTCCAGCGGAGCACCGTCTCGTCGAATCGGAGATCAGCGCCGTACTGCCTCGCGGTCTCGAGGTGTGCCAGGTTGCACGCTTCCGGATCGAGATATCCGGCCCGCGGATCGAGCACGGCCAGGAGATCCTCGCGCAAGTTGAACGCTGGGTAGCGCCGCGCTACTTCGCCAGCAGAGAGCACCTCATGGGAAAGCCCGTGCTCGCGCGCGCTTCGGAGCGTACCGGAAACCAGCGCGCCGTTCTCCGGACCGATCATGAGTCCGCCGGTAGTATGTAACAGCCTTTCTCTGGAGCGCTCGGCCAGCTCCTCCCACAAGTCGTATGCGCGCTTCAACAGCGGCACATACATCGGATGTTCGAAGTACATCTCTCGAATGATCCGGCTGTCCCCATGGGACGAGCCGTTCCGATGACCGGGCCTCCACCGTTCTAATCCAAGCACGCGCATTCCGCGCATCGCGAGATGGGCGGCGGTGGCGCTTCCCATCGCGCCAAGACCGGCAACGATTACATCATGGTGTGGCGAGGAGCGCACTTCCGCCACGCACTGCGTTTGACATGTTCGATAACTCCTCCGACGAGGGCGGCAATATCGACGCCTTCGACGAATCCTGCAACGAAGCTTTGCATTGCCTTGCCATCGGCTCACGCCTTTTGCATGGTTTGACTCGCAGTGTCTCGTATTCTCGGATCAAAACGTGAAAGAGGCGATCTGGGTTCGGCCGACTGATGAAGAGCTCGACATGTTCGGCGTCACGCACCGGGGGAAAGTGCGCGTCGAGAATCAGGATCAGTTCCTGATTGCAACGGTCCACCCTCAGCTCGTGATTCATGGCACGAGCCTCCCTAACCCAGACGCACTTCCTCTTCGCGGAACACGCCTCGCTACTGTAATGCTGCTCGCCGACGGCGTCGGAGGTGCCGCTGCCGGAAGTGAAGCAGCAAGACTCGCAACCGAAGCGGTTACACGCTACGTCGCCTCGACTCTCAGGTCGTACCACGCCGCGGGAGAAGCGGGCGACGACGAATTCCTGGCAGCTCTCAAGGCCGCGGCACTGGAGGCGCACGCCGCGGTTCGCGAGGAAGCCTCGCATCGTACCGACCACAGGCAGATGGCGTCGACGCTGACAGTCGGTTTCGCAGTCTGGCCATGGCTGTACGTCGTACAGGTCGGGGACAGCCGCTGCTACCTCTTTTCAGGAGGTGAGCTTCGCCAGATCACCCACGACCAGACGGTTGCACAGGCTCTCGTCGATCAAGGCGTGATGCCGCCGGAACGGCTCGAGCGCTCTCCTCTCAAGCACGTTCTCTCGAGTGCGATCGGCGCCGAGGAAGCCCTTCCTGAAGTCACGCGGGTGGACATCAGTGAGCGGGGATCGCTCATCCTCATATGCAGCGACGGTCTGACGAAACACGTCGACGACAACGAAATCGCATTGCGAGTGCGCGACATGCAGTCCTCGGAACAGCTCGCGAAGGATCTGCTCGAGCTGGCATTGTCACGCGGCGGTACGGATAACATCACGATCATCGCCGCGCGCGCCCCGTTGAGGACGATAAACTCCTAGTCCAGCGCGGGTTCCGAGGAAAAACCTACGGGGTCCTGCCGGAAGAATCTCTGGAGCTCGCCGTAAAGCTCTGGGTGCCGTTCCTTCAACGCGCGCGGCCTTTCGAAGAACGCTTCCGTCGCGACTGCAAAGAACTCCGTTGGATTGGTCGCCCCATATGCATTGAGAACCGTTGCCTCTCCATAGAGATCTGCACGTCGTAATGCGTTGAATTCCGCACCCATTACACGGGCCCACGCCAGATACTGTGCCCGGGTTGCCAGGTCGGGAGTTCCGTCCGCTGATCTGTTCTCGAAGTCGAGCTGGTGCGCGAATTCGTGAAGAATGACGTTGTTACCGTCGGCGGGGTCGCTCGCGCCATGACGCGCCGCATCCCACGCAAGGACGAGCGCGCGCAGCTCCCTCGCAGTGTGACCGAGCCGGTGCTCGGGCCCTTCCTCCCACAAGCCTCCACCCACATAGCGCTCACCCTCTTCTGTATACCCACTGGGGTATACGAGAATCGAGTGCAGATTGGGATAGTAATCCGTCTCCCTGTGAAGCAGTAACATACACGCCTGAGCGGCGATCGTAACGCGGATCTCGTCGGTGAGAGTAAGCCCACCACACCCTTCGAAATGTTTTTCCGCGAGGAATATCTGCACATGACCGAGAAGCTCGGCCTGATCCTCCGCAGGAAGGCGGCGAAAGACAGCGAGGTTCTCTTCGATGATCGCCCGCCAGTGCGCGGGGAACGGCTGCGATCTGAGCCGCTCCCTGCGCCGGCTGGTGAACAATCCAAATGCCATTCAGAATTTTACACCACGCCCGCCGAACCAGCTTGGCTTCGCCCTAGACCGTGGCTGCGTCTTCGGTGTAGATCCGCCCGCCGACGGAAACCGCGAGCATGAGATTGACAAGCCAGACAAGGCCGTAAGTCCAGAACAATCCGGACGACATCATCCCCATCTGGAGGTAGCCCATCGAGAGAATCAGTCCGAATACCCAGAAGAGCAGCCCAACCTTGACCGCCGTCGTTGGTCCGGGCCCGAATCGCGGGCGAACAGCAGCGTATGTCCAGACGAGGAGGAAGCCAACCACGAAGTCCATGACGACATAACTGGTGAGCATTGCGGGGTCCATTGCCGCCATCGTGTCGCCAAGACCGGGCTTGAATGCATTTGCATCGGCCCTCATCCGCTCGCCGAAAATGACGACGTTGCTCAGATAATCGATCAGGTTGAGAACGATCCCTGCCGCAAAGCCGCCGATGAAAACCTTCCGAGTGTTGATCGCCATGTCACTTCTCCCTGAAGAGGTTGACAGCTGACCTTCTCGTAAATGAGACTCTCCGCGCCGCTAACCTACACCAGATGCGGCTGGCCGTGCTACACCGGACTTTGAGACCCATGAGCAATTGGACATCCCCTTCATATGGGCGAGATTGAGCAGATGCATCCCGAGCTCGGAATCATCGAGGGGTTTTACGGAAAACCCTGGACCTGGGAAGCGAGACAGGAAACGATCTCGTTTCTCGCGCCGTACGGCTACCGCTTCTACCTGTACGCTCCCAAGGCTGACCCATTTCTCAGGCGCCGGTGGCAGGAGCCTCACCCGGATGGGATCGCTGCTCGTATCGCCGACCTGGCCGCGCACGCGAGAGATACGGGAGTTCGTTTTGGCGTTGGGCTCAGCCCCTTCGAGCTCTTCAACAATTTCGACGAGCCCGCGCGCGAAGCGCTCGCGCGAAAGCTGTCGTTCTTCGACGCAGTCGGCACGGAAGACCTTGCGATTCTGTTCGACGACATGCGCGGGGACGTACCCGACCTCGCAGAAAAACAGGCAGAGATCGTCGACTGGGCATCCGCGCGGACGAAGGCGACCAGGATCATCGTCTGCCCCAGCTATTACTCGGACGACCCTATTCTGGATCGTGTCTTCGGCCACCGGCCCGAGGGATACATCGAACAGCTCGGCGCGTTGCTCGACAGTTCGATTGAAATATTCTGGACCGGAGAAGAAGTCATTTCGCGGCAGTACTCGCCCGCACATCTCGCACGGGTCGCAGAGGAGATGCGGCGGAAGCCTTTTCTATGGGACAATTATCCGGTGAACGACGGGCAGCGGATGTCGCAGTATCTCCACCTTCGCGGATTCACGGGGCGTCCCGCAAGGAATGCCGCGCACATCGCGGCACACGGCATCAATCCGGCGCTCCAGCCCACGCTCAATCGCATTCCCGCGATCACGCTGTCCGAGAGCTATCGACTGGGTGACGATTACCAGTACGCCGAAGCGTTTCGCCACGCGTGTGTGACAGTTCTCGGGGAGGAGCTTGGAATGCGGCTCCGCGAAGATTTGCTCACACTTCAGGACATTGGCCTGGACCGCCTTGGCGAGAAAGAAAAGCTCCTTCGCGAACGGTACGAAGGAGCTGAACACGAGGGCGCGCGCGAAGTGATTGCGTGGCTCAATGGGTCCTACCGGATCACCGATGAGATTGTACAGACCCAGTAAGTCTTTCTGAATACCTCTCCGCCAGTTTTTTCAGGGTACCGAATGTTCTGACAGTTGCGGGGACGCCGAGTACTTCGCCGAGTGCCGGAGGCGGTGAAGAGGCACCCTCGGTGGGGCGCCGCAGCCAGTACAACTCCCGGCCGTTCTGCCGGAACTCGTCGGCTTCGGTTCGTGCAAATCTCAATTCCCGCATCACCTTTGGCGTGAGCGGATCATGGAGAAGCACCACGAACAATGAGCCGGTCGTATCCTCTCCCGGATACGCCTCATGTTCGACGATTTCGTCGAGCTCGTCGGGGGTACGGATGAACGCCTCTATACCGGGATCGAGATGCTTCTGCAGATAGCGGCTGATCTGGCCCTCGAGCGGCGGGATTATTCCAACGGGCGCCGTCCTGAAGATCACGTTCCCCGTTCGCATAAACGTCTCGACCTCCGAAAATCCGAGCTGCTTGAAAAGCCGTTGGAGGTTCGTCATGTCCGCCGCGCTGCTTACAACGGGCGTGCCACTGAGGAAGGTGATGTAACGCTGCATCTATGAAATCCCAGGTACATGTCTGGCAACTTTTCAGCCAGTCGTCGATTACTTATTCAGGCGCGCCCGGATCCATTCCTCGAGCGTGGTCAGCCTTATCGGCATCCGCGTCCTGAATTGTGTCGCGTCGAACGTCTGGTCGGTGGTCTCACTTATTACCCCCAACCTGATGATTCGGCTGACTCCGGGGTGCACGGGCGCAATCGTTCGTGACATCGCCCTGAGCAGCGGCAGCGGTATGTGGGTCACTTTCGCTTTACGCCCAGCCAGTCGCTCGAATGTCGCGACGACCTCGCACGAGGTGAGATTGTCCGGACCTCCCATATCGATCGCCTGGCCGCGCAGCGCCGGAAGATGAAGTGCTCCATTGATCGCGGCAGCGACGTCTTCGGCCGCGACGAAGTTGCGGGGATTCTGGCCCTTCCCGAACAGCATTACGCGCTTCCCCTCCATCACCGCTTTTCCGATGAGCTGGTACGCGTGCACCTCCATGAATGCTGTCGGCCGGATGATTGTATAGGTGAGGCCGCTCCCTTCGAGATATCTCTCTATTCGCGCCTTCGTGCGCCAGAAATCGAGAGGATGGTCGGGCGACGCTCCGACAACGGACATATAAATGAAGTGCTCGACTCCAGCTGCTTTTGCAGCGTCGATCAGCGACCGGTGACCTGCGTCGTCAATGATGTCGCTGGCGCTGTCGCGTCGGCCAAGGATCGAGTGAGCGGCCGCTATTACCGCACGAGCACCCCGTACGGCGAACTCGATCGATCCGGGATCCCGCAAGTCTCCGCGCACAGGACGCGCTCCAAGCGCCTTGAGCTCATCGGCATCGGCGATGACCCTCGTCATCGCGCGGACCTTTTCCCCACTTCTCAGGAGCAGCCGCGTGAGCTTGCGCCCGAGAGTTCCAGTGGATCCGACTACCAGAATCATGGACGCACGGGAAGGACGCGAGCGGAGCTGACTGCCCGCGGAATGTGAATCAGGTGTAACAGCGCTCGCTTCAAGTCTCGGTTCTCACTCATTTCTGACCCTTCACCCATTTCTAATCGATCTGCCGCGGCATAACATAGCGTTATCCCGTCTACGCAGAGATGAGTCTGATGAGATCCGTACACCTGGCGTTAGTCGTCGTACCCCTGCTCACGGCTGTGACTGCTGCGGCGCAGTCTCCGTTCGAGGCACACCGTCCAGCCGCCGAGCGCCTCATTGCCGCCGCGCTCAACGATAGCGCCGCGTATCGACGGCTAGCGCGTCTCACCGACGGTTTCGGCGCTCGCCCGAGTGGATCGCAGAATCTCGAGCGGGCGATCGACTGGATCGTCGCCGAGATGAAGCGAGATGGATTCGACAACGTTCACACCGAGCCCGTAATGGTGACCCACTGGGTTCGTGGCTCCGAATCGGCAATTGTGGAAAGCCCACGCCGCGTAAAGCTTCACATGCTCGGACTTGGACGAAGCGTCGGTACCGCACCTGCGGGAATAGCCGCACCGGTTCTCGTCGTCCGCGATTTCGCCGAGCTCCGGGCACGGCGGGCAGAGGCAAAAGGGAAGATCGTCGTTTACAACTTTCCGTTTGACACGACGGTGCATCCCTTCGTCGGCTATGGTCAGGCAGTGCAGTATCGTGCCTATGGTCCAGACTCAGCCGTCCAGTTCGGCGCGGTCGCAACCCTCGCGCGCTCGGCCACTCCTCATTCGCTGCAGACGCCGCATACCGGCGGCCTCAACTACGCGGACACCATCAGGAAGGTTCCCAGAATTCCCGGCGGTTCGATCACTCCAGAAGACGCGGAGATGCTCGCGCGCATGCAACAGCGTGGCGAAAAACCCGTTGTCCGTCTCACGATGGGAGCGCGCACCCTGCCTCTCGCGCGTTCGCGCAACGTCATTGCTGAGATCCGCGGCACCGAGAAGCCGGATGAGATCATCGTGCTCGGCGGGCACATCGATTCGTGGGATGTCGGAACCGGTGCGATGGACGACGCTGGTGGATGCGTTGCCGCATGGGAAGCCTTGCGCCTGATAAAGAACTCGGGCATACGACCAAAGCGCACCATCAGGGTCGTTCTCTGGACAAATGAAGAGATAGGTCTTGGCGGAGCATTCGCATATCGCGATGGGCACAGGACGGAGCTCGACAAACACATCGTCGCGATGGAATCCGATAACGGCGTATTTCGTCCGCGCGGCATTCTGTTTTCCGGCTCGGAATCCGGACTGGCGATCGCCCGCGATTTCGCGCGGCTGCTCAAACAAGCCGGCGCGGACTCGGTTGAAGCGAGTGGCCCTGAGGCTGACGTATGGCCGCTGAACACCCTTGGCGTTCCAACCATTGCGATCAATACAGATCCGACACGCTATTTCTGGTACCACCATACCGAGGCCGATACGATCGACAAACTCGATCCCCGGGATATTGCGCTGTGCGCGGCGATAATGGCTGTGGTCGCGAACACGTTTGCGAATACAGAAGTGAAGCTTCCGCGGGCGCCGGTCGCTGCCGGAAGCTAGGCCCTGCCGCAGCGGCTGCCGTACGGACCGGGCGCAACATCAAATGAAGGCGCCGCCGTCACGGGGGTGTTGAGATTGATTTCATCCATCAGGTTCAGCGCTTCCGCATCGCGTACCGTAAGCGGCGGAAGATTCCATCGTGTCTCGATCAGCTTGAGAACCGAGGCGTGGTCGTAGATTCTGCTCGAGACGCTGCGCCGCTTTACGAACGGTGATACGAGTACAGTCGGAACACGAAACCCGCGCAGGCCATCGGTATTTCCAATGTCGCGCTCGATCTGTGGAATCGGCGCAACGGGCGGAGGGACGTGATCGAAGAACCCGCCCCATTCATCGAACGTGATGATGAGCAGGGACTTGTTCCACAAGGGACTGGTCGTGACCGCCTTGTAGATGCTCGCGAGGAAAGCTTCCGCGTTCCTGATGTCACCAGGTGGGTGATAGCTGTTCGTAACTGTGTCGGCGAGCTCAGGATCTACGAACGACACGTTCGGGAGCGTGCCCGCTGCGGCATCAGCGAAGAACTGGTTGATTGGCCTGATCAGCGACAGGTACCGCGTACCCCATAACGTCGAGGACGTCAGCGCCGTTCCATAATTCAGCCCTGTTTTACCTTCTGCTGAAAGCCGGTCCCAGATAGTGGGCAGAGTGCTCGGGACGAGGGTGTTCGCGAGTCTGTCAGTCTGCCCCGCGAGCGAAATTACCCTGTTCGGGAATGTCGGTCCCAGGATTGGACAGAAGTACCGGTCCAGGACCAGCCACTCCGCTGCAGCCTTGCCGAGAAACGGGAGGTCGGTACCGAGGAAATAACCGATCGCGTAGATGTCGTTTCCATCGGTGCGCAGCCATCCATCGCACCCACCGTTGTTGTAGTTCTGTCGCCCACCGCTGAACGAGTGATTGGGGTCGGCGAAAGTGCAGCTCTCGAATTCAGTGAGGTGGTGCGTCGAGCGTGGCACGCCGCTGGTGTCGAGGTACGACAATCCCGCTTGTTTCCCATCGGCACCGGGAACCCAGCCGAGCAGGTGATCGAACGAGCGGTTCTCCATCGTGACGACGATGATGTGATCGAGCGTCCCGGATGGTGGCAGTGGTGGAGGGGGTGGAGGGGGCGGCGGCGGCGAAGGGGACAGCATGGGATCGGGCTCCGAAGAGCCAGAGCATCCGGCCAACCCTGCGCCGGCAACAGCAGCCATATGAACAACGAAGTCGCGCCTCGAGAGCGTTCGGCGAGGGAGAAAGCGCACTTCGTGGTTCACGTAATGGCGGATTGTGTTAACGAATCACGATTCATGTGTAGACCGAGCGCATGACCCGGGCCGTTACAGTCTCCTTTTCATCATGGCCTAAGGCAAACGTCTTATACCGGCAGGACGCGAGCGGGTCAACGACGCATCGCAGATAGGTCGGATGCCCAATTTTCGCCGCCTCCGCAACGCATCAGACTTGTTCCGCAACCAAGCAGTCAACCGAACAACTCGGTCTGCCCGGCGACCGTGGCCGGGCGGGCCGGACAACCAACTGAGGAAGGGATGCTGAAACGACTCCACCTTGCCCGGTGGTCCGTGGCCGTACTTCCGGCTATCGCCGCCATCAGCGCGTGCACCGACTCCCCCACCAACATCTCCGCTCCACAACAGAAAGAAATCATTGCGAGAGCAACTGAGCTCGTGTCAGGCGTTCCAACTGGCAAGACGGTTGTCGTTTTCAAGGACGCGACGTCGATACCTCTACTCGGCATCAGTCTCATCAACTCGCTCGGTGGCGTAGTGACGGCCCGATGGGATGAGGTGGGGGTCGCGTGGGTTGGCGGCCTTTCCGCAACTGCGCTCGGCACGCTGCGCGCAAGCGATCTTGTGCAGGCAGTTGGAAACGATCGTTACATCAAATGGCTGCCGCAGACAACCGTCCGCGCAGCGCAGGCCAAGGACGTTGTGGCCCTTCCCACCAACAATCCCGCAAACGCGTCCTACTTCGCTGATGGAACACAGTGGAACATGAAAACCATCGGCGCCGACAAGGCCTGGGCCGCCGGAAAGGAGGGGTTGCATTCCACTCGCGTCGCAATCGTGGATACTGGAATCGATTATGGCCATCGCGAGCTCCGCACGCTGGTCGACCTGTCGGCATCGAAATCATTTGCAAACACGACATTCACCGGGATCTGTGTGGACCCCGCTGCGCCGTGTGTGCCGAACGCGGAGCTGCCTACCGACAATCAGCTTCCAACCGACTCGGCCTTCATGGACAATCACTTCCATGGGTCGCACGTAGCCTCGACGGTAGCGTCGAATAACATCAGCGTCGCCAGCATTGCTCCTCAGGTAACCTTGATCGCCGTCAAGGTCCTCAACTGGCAGGGCACTGGATCGTTCGAGGGCGTCGCGAGTGGAATTCGCCACGCCGCAGGTCCCGCGAATGCCGATGTCATCAATATGAGTCTCGGGGCCAACGTCGATCCGAATGAAGAGGGCGTTCCGGCTCTGCTCGAGATGATGGCGCGCGTGATCAAGGACGCCGAGAAACAGGGAACGATCGTGATCACGGCGGCGGGCAACGATGCGCTCAACCTGGATCAGGGCGTGCTCGTGTCCACACCGTGCGAGCAGGCCACAGTCTGTGTGTCCGCGACGGGTCCGCTTCTTCAACAGGACTTCGATCAGCCGGCGTTCTACACCAACTATGGTTTGACCGCGATCGAGGTCGCCGCTCCAGGTGGCAACGCGCATCCGACCGATGATACAAAGTATCAGCAGGAGGATCTCATCGTTGGCGCGTGCTCACGACGTGCAACAGATGCGACGCTCACGGTCTGCCGGACGAACGTAGACGGCGGCGTCTACTTCTACGCCTTTGCGGCCGGAACGAGCATGGCCTCCCCGCATGTCGCAGCTGAAGCGGCGTTGATCAAGTCGTACAATCCGCTTCTGACGGTAAGCGGGATCAAGTCGAAGATCCTGAGCGCAACCGACGATGTCGGAGTGAAGGGCCGTGACATCTACACCAATTACGGCCGCATCAACGTCGCGAAAGCTCTCGGCCTCGCGAAATAATGGAAAAGCGAAGCGGGACTCGGGGTCCCGCTTCGCCTCCTGATTCCCGATATGGAGATCCACGTGCGTAATATCGCTTTCATTGTTGCCATCGCAGCTCTTTCGGCTTGTAGCGAGAGCCCGACTCCCGTTGCACCCCTGCCGGACGCGAAAGTCTCGGCCGCTCTCGTCGCGTCCGATGGCTCGATTCCCGGCAATTACATCGTCGAAGCTGACTGGAACGCCGACGCGCCCAAGCTCGCCGCGGATTACGGCATTCAGCCAAAGTATGTCTACGAGCAACTCATCAACGGCTTCGCTGGAGCGTTTCCAGCCTCCGTTGCCGACGCCCTCGCTCTCGACAGCCGCGTTCTCAAGATCACTGTGCAGCGGCAGTTCTCGAAGCTCGAGACTGTTACGCAGACGGGCGCGACCTGGGGAATAGACAGAATCGACCAGCGCTCACTCCCCACCAATGGGTTGTACACTTACGATTTTACAGGTGCTGGCGTCGCGGCCTACATCATCGATACCGGTATCCGCTACTCGCACCGGGAATTCGAGGGCCGTGCAGTCCGTGGATGGGACGCATACGCCGCCGATCCCACAGATCCGCTCCTCGGTTACGACGGCTCAGGGGATTGTGACGGACACGGCACCCACGTCGCCGGAACAGTGGGCGGCAAGGCGTTTGGTGTTGCGAAAAAGGTGAAACTGGTTGGAGTCCGCGTCCTCAACTGCGCCGGATACGGTTCGGACGCTGATGTAATCGCTGGAATGGACTGGGTCGCCAAAAACGCGACACTCCCAGCGACAGCGAACATGTCGCTTGGCGACGTCGTTCCATCGAAGACAATGGGAACGAGCGGACCGGTCGACGATGCTGTCAAGGCGCTCGTTGCCTCCGGCGTTACGCTCGCAGTGGCAGCCGGCAATGGCTGGGGCAACGGAACGATCGGCGCCGACGCCTGCATGTTCCCGATCTCAAACGTTCCCGAAGCAATCACCGTTGCGGCTAGTAACGCCACTGACACTCGTACCACCTGGACGAACTACGGCGCATGTATCGACCTGTTCGCACCGGGCGCGTCTATCCTGTCCTCGACGTTCGATAACGACAGCTCATCCGGCACCAAAAGCGGAACGTCGATGTCTACCCCGCACGTGGTCGGTGTCGCTGCGCTCGTCTTGCAGCAGGCGCCTGGGGCGACTCCGCAACAAGTTCGCGACATAATCGTCAATCAGGCAACACAGAACATCATTCTGCCGACCACAACGAACAACGTGCAGACGATGAACAGTCATCTTCTTTATAGTCGCGCGGTGGCTCCTGCGTCGCTCGTGGGCAAGCCACCGAAGAACAGCAAGCCCTGTACGCCGAGGCGACAGCGGAACGGCGAGTGTTGATGGACGTCGCGGTACTACGCAACATGCGACGGAAGGACATCGCCAGGGCACTCGTGCTCTCATAGACGAGGTGCGATGCTTGTGAGGGGGCAGAATACCGCCCCCTCACCTGGCGAGGCATAAGGTCCCATCCTCCCTCCGGCGATGGGGCCTTTTGCTATCCCGGCGATGCCTGGTTGTACTGAAGAATGAACCCCGCGGCCTGAGTCCGCGTCTTACAGCCGAGTTTCGCGAGAATGTGGCTGACGTGCACGCTGACCGTTTTCTCCGCAATCCCTAATGCCTGCGCGATCTCGCGGTTGGTGCGGCCCTTAGCCACTTCGCGAAGGACAGCCTCCTCTCGCACCGTCAAGCCATGTCTCTCACCGCGATCTTCCGTTGCGACCGGAGCCGCCGGACGCGTCCTTACGCCGGAACGTCGCAGAACCCGCCGGACCACCTCACGCTCGCGTGGCAGGAGCGGACGACCCAGCTCTTCGAGAAGACGCCGGCCGAGTGACAGTCCTTCAGTAATGTCTCCATCCGAGAGAAGAGCTTCGAGAAGGGCTACGCGAGCGCGCCGGCACTCGAGGCGGTTTCCGATCCGCTCCCACTCCTCGGCCGCTTCGACCAGAGCCGCGCGTGCCTCCGCTGTGCGGCCCTGCGCCAGTCTCAATAATCCCAGCGCCTGCGAGAGCTGAGCTGCGCCTCCTCTGGCGTCCGGCAGCGGCGCCGAGTTTTCGACGAACGCAGCGGCATCGTCCACTCGCCCAACGGCGACAAGCGCTTCGACCGTGTATGGCAGCAGCTGTCTCGCGAGCAGCGGCTGACTCGGAGGAACTGCCCTGAGCGCCGATTCCAGAATCGTCACCGCTTCCGCCGCATGGCCTTCGGCAAGAGCGGCGAGCGCTACGCCCACCGGTCGTCCACGGGCGCCGAGTTGCGCAGCTTCCTCGTATGCACGCCGCGCCGCATCGAGCTCGCCCCTCGCACGGTGAATGAACCCGAGCATTCGCAATGCGTCTCTGAGCTCCGCGCGGTGCGTTCTGCGAAGGTCCTGCACCGCCGCCGTCACCTCGGCGAGGGTGTCTTCGTCGCCACTCGTAATCGTCAGGACCACCGCACGCATGGCGCGAAACAGGCCATCGAGCCCGACCACACTCTGTCGTCGGCAAAGAGCGATCGCAGCATCAGCCCAGTTCAGGGCACGTTGATACTCCTGCGCGTGAATCAGCGTCGTTACACCCTCGGAGTACATTCGAGCCAGTCGCTCGAAGGGCAGCCGCCCTTCACGGAGCAACGCGAGAGCTAGATCGAGCCGCTCCACGCCTGCGGAAACCTGTCCGGCGACGATGCTGAGCTCTCCGAGACTCACGAGCGCGAGAACTTCCTCGGCCGTCTGGGTATCTCTTGAAGCGAACGACAATCCCTGAATGAGAAGTGTCTGCGCACGGTCCATGTCCCCGCGCACGAGCGACAGACGCCCAAGGTCATCATAGATGGCGCCAAGCTGCATGCTGTTCGAGGAATTTCCCAGCAGCCGCAAAGCTTCGTCCAGCGCCTCGCTCGCACCTTCAGTATCCCCTTCCTCGATGCGAAGCGCGGCGATTCGGCGAAGAAGCCGGGCCATCTCCTCCTGCTGGCCCAATGCTCGACGTATCCGCAATGATTCTTCAGCGTACTGCTTTCCCGCAGCAGCCCGGCTCTGCCGCCAGGCTACTCCGGCCAGTCGTTCAAGAACTTCCGCAGTCCGCGCTCCATCATCGGTCAGCGCCTCGAGCGAAGCCAGTGCATTCTCGTAATGCTGGGCCGCATCGTCCCATGCTCGCAGACGTACCGCTTCATCTCCCGCGAGTCTCGCATAGTCGTACGCGCGCTCGTGATCTCCCCCAAGGCGGTAGTGATACGCCAGCTCGTCGAGCCGGGTCGAGCCTCGCGATGCGCGTTTCTCCAGCACCGCCGCAACACGCCGATGCAGAACACGCCTGCGGCGTGAGATCACACTTTCATAAATGGCTTCCTGCATCAGCGCGTGCGGAAACGCATAGCAATCGGCTC
>DATAIM010000268.1:0-3534 GCA_036262655.1 Gemmatimonadaceae bacterium
CGTGATCATGTTGCAGTACTCGGAGATCGGGAACAGAGAAAACTTCATCGCGCTGTATTCAGTGTGATAACCCGCGATGAGCTCCGACTCGGCCTCTGGAAGATCGAACGGGAGCCTGTTCGTCTCGGCGAAGGCGGCCACCATGAAGATGAAAAAGGCGATCGTAAGGTTGACCACGTTCCAGCCGCCGTAGGCCTGCTGTGTGACGATCGTACTAAGAGTGACGTTGCCGGCGAGCAGCAGAACCGGAATCGTGGACATGCCCATCGCGATCTCGTAGGAGATCATCTGAGCGCTCGAACGGAGCCCGCCGAGAAGGGCGTACTTGTTGTTCGAGGACCAGCCCGCGATCACGATCCCGTAAACACCGAGCGATGAGATTGCGAGGATGAACAGGAATCCCACAGGCAGGTCTGCTACCACCATCGGTATAAGTCCCCACCGGGTGGGCAGGGGTGCGCCGAATGGAATCACCGCAAACGTCGTCAGCGCGGGAATGAATGCGAGCACCGGAGCGAGTACGAATAGCGGTTTATAAGCCGCTTCAGGATACGTCTCTTCCTTCATGAAATTCTTTACGCCATCGGCGGCTGGCTGAAGCCATCCGCCTTTCCCTCCAACGCGATTCGGACCATGCCGCCCCTGAATCCACGCGGATATCTTCCGTTCGGCAAGCGTCAACAGCGCCGCCCCGATCATGTACACGGTGAAGACGATGATCATCTTGATCAGCGTGAAGATCACGAACGGGCCGACGTTGGTCGCAGGCGCCTGAGGGTTGGCGGCCTGGAGGAGCGCATGCAGACCGTTCATCGGTTCGCCTCCGCTGGCTGCGCACTCAACACAGGCAATCCGCGCATCCCAAGGCGGTCATATGAAAGTCCGGAGAAATCGGCCTTCGTTGCCGCGAGATTCGCGAAAACTTCTGACGGCAGAAAGAAGCTCGTCTGAGCTCCCATCGCGCCGAGAAGATCGCCGAGAACGAGCCAACTGGGGCGTGCGAGACCGGGCGGAGCCTTGGCCTGCGTGAACCGCTGAACCCGGCCACGAATGTTGGTAAACGTCCCTTCCTCTTCGGCGCAATTCGCGATTGGAAGCACGACAGCTACAGTCTCGGCCGACGCAGGCAGCGTCGTTCCGATGACGATGACGCTAGATGCCCGCTGAACCGCTTCCATTGGAAGCCCCTCGAGGTCCTCGTCGGCAACGAGAAGCACGTCCCCGTCGGCAAGAGTGTCGAGCGGCGATTCGGACCTCGAGTATCCGAGCATCTCCGCACCAACGACGTTGGCCGCGCGGTCACGACGAAGGGCGAGATCCTCGACTCCGGGAAGTGGTGCCTCATCTCCCGTAGCAACCCGAAACACGCCCCTTCCCCCAGTCTGCTCGACAATCTGGGAAAGAAGGAATAGTGCTTCGTTGGAAAGCATCGGCGATGCGAACACGTGGACGCGGGCGCCGCTCAGTATTCGCGCAGCAGCCGGGATCGCTGTCTCCCAGCTCGTCGCAGCGAGAACGCCCGCGGACCGGACCATCGGCGCTTCCGCGCGGTCCTGGCGGTTGAGCCAGTGATAATTCAGGCGGCCATAATCACACATGAAGTACTTGTTGACGTCTTCATTAGGCCGCGGCTTGAACCTGGCCACCGCGTTGTCTCGAACCTCCACCATCGTATTGCAGCCCTGCGTACAGTTCGGGCAGATGGATGCAGAACGATCGAGCTCCCACGCGCGCGCCTTGTTCAGAAAATCCTTCGACAGGAGTGCTCCTACCGGGCACAAGTCGATGACGTTAGCCGCCCACGGATGCGTAAGATCCCTTCCCTCGAACTTGCCGATGAGAGCTCGATCTCCGCGCTCGCTTACGTTCAGCACGGTGTCGTGCGCAAGATCATCCATGAAGCGGACGCAGCGCGTGCAGAGGATGCAGCGGTTTGGCACGTACAGCACGTCGCCGCCAAAATCCTCGACCGGATTGAAGCGTTTTGGATCGCGATAACGCGAATCCGCTCTTCCTTCCTGATACGTGAAATCCTGAAGCTCGCACTCTCCGGATTGATCGCAGATCGGACAGTCGAGAGGATGATTGATGAGCAGAAACTCGAGCACACCTTTACGGGCCTCGAGAGCGCGCTCGGTGTGTACCCGCACTACCTGTCCTTCCGCAACGGAAGTCGCACACGAAGGCGCAAGCTTCGGAGCTTTCTCGACTTCCACCAGGCACATCCTGCAGACCCCCGGAACTGGAAGGCTTGGATGATAGCAGTAGTGTGGTATCAGAATTCCGGCGGTCTTGGCCGCCTCGAGAATCGACGTACCCTCGGGCACCGAGACCGGGCGGCCTTCGATCGTCAGGTTGACCATCTTCTGCTCAGCCATCAGGCCACCGCTGCCATTACGGGGTGCACGCGCTTCCCGTGAATGAGCGCCTCGAATTCGCCTCTGAACTTTTTGATCCCGGAGATCACCGGCGTCGCGCATGAGTCACTCAGCACGCAGATCGTCGTCCCGGTCATGTTGTCGGCGATCGAGAGAAGAGTGTCGAGGTCTTCCATCGTGCCCTGTCCATCGCGAATACGCTCGAGAATCTTCGTGGTCCATGCAGTGCCTTCGCGGCATTGTGTGCACTGGGCGCAGCTCTCGTGAGCGAAGAAACGAGCGAGACGCGCGATGACGCGCACCATGTTCTGCGCGTCGTCGATGACAATCACTCCCCCCGATCCGAGCATCGACCCCTGTGCAATGAACCCCTCGTAATCCATCAGTGTGGCATCCGCTTCTTCCATCGTCTGGATCGGCACGGAAGCCCCGCCCGGAATCACGGCCTTGAATTTCCGACCCGGCAAGGGACCGCCGCACAGGTCGTTAAGGAAGTCCCTGAATGGAAATCCCATCACGACCTCGTAGGTGCCGGGGTATCGCAGATTGCCGCAGACTGAAAAAAGCTTCGTTCCAGTGCTTTTAGGATTCGACAGCGACATGCCCTTGTACCACTCCGCGCCCTTCATGAGAATGATCGGCACCGCGGCCAGTGTCTCGACGTTGTTGATCGTGGTAGGCTGGCCGAAAACGCCAGCGACAGCCGGAAAGGGTGGCTTGATTCGCGGATTTCCACGCCGCCCCTCGAGCGAATTCATGAGCGCCGTTTCCTCACCGCAGATGTACGCTCCGGCGCCCTTGTGAACGTGCACGTCGATGCGCTTGCCTGTCCCCATGGCGTTTCCGCCAAGGATGCCGGCTGCGTACGCCTCCCGTACTGCCTTCTCCATGAACACCAGCGGCTCAGTGAATTCCCCGCGAATGTAGATGTAGGCTGTTTCCGCGCCGATTGCATAAGCTCCGATCGCGCAACCTTCGACGAGAGCATGCGGGGTCCATCGCATGATCTCCCGATCCTTGAACGTCCCGGGCTCGGACTCATCCGCATTGCAGCACAGATAGTGTGGCTTGCCGTCGCCCGGCTTCATGAACGACCACTTGAGGCCCGTGGGAAAGCCGGCCCCCCCGCGGCCACGGAGTCCCGATTCCTTCACCA
>DATAIM010000269.1:0-2164 GCA_036262655.1 Gemmatimonadaceae bacterium
GCCTGTACTCTACGCGCGTCATGGGCCGCTGCCGGTGTAGAGATCACCTGTTCTCTCACGAGGTTCCACAGCCGGCGGCTCGACGGGTCGAGCTTGTCCGCGCCGCGGTAGCGTCTGCTCGTTCCTTCGGGACGCGACACTATGAGATCATTGTCCGCGAGCGCCTTCAGGTGACGGCTGATGGTGGACTGGGGGAGCTGAAGAACGGACATCATTTCCGAGACCGTGAGCTCGTGGCGCTCGAGCAGCAACAGAAGCCGGCTCCGAGTGGAGTCGGCGAGCGCGGTCATGCGCTCAAAGAGAGGAACCGTTTGAGAAAGTTGCATCCGTGTATCCGGATAGAAGGATAGTCACCCGCTATGCTGGCGTCAAGATATTGTGGGAGGGATGCACGCCTGTTCCCGGCCACCGATGCTGGACATTCCATCTCATACCCTCTACTTTACATCACAGAGTACTTTGAACCAACGTGAGCGTATGCTGTACCTCCACATCGGACACATAGTGAACGGGCAGCCGCCTGGACAACTTGTCCCCCTTTTTCAATCGGTCGATATTGCGTGATGTCCTTTGAATCGAATCTCAAGCGGCTGGAGCAGATAGTTGCACAGCTCGAGGGGGATCGCCTGGACCTCAGCGCGTCGCTCGCTCTCTTCGAGGAAGGCATAGAGCTGCTGCGACGGGCATCGGAGGAGCTGAACGACACCGAGGTGCGCGTAAAGGAGCTCGTTGAAAGAGCTGACGGCGCGCTGGAGCTTCGCGATTTCAACGCGTAGCTATATATCGCCGAGCTCTCTCCCCGATCACCGCACGATCGAGACGGCGATCGCTCTTGCAACCGACCAGCAGGCGCCAGGCGTGCCCGAGCCGATTGCCTCCGCTGTCCGCTACGCTTTGGCCGGAGGGGGAAAACGCCTTCGCGGGATGCTTTTTCTCGCAGCATACCGCGCGGCCGGAGGGACGGGGGACGCATCAGGGATCGCAGCTTCCATCGAGATGATCCACGCATATTCTCTCGTGCACGACGACCTTCCGTGCATGGACGACGATGACATGCGCCGAGGCCGGCAGTCCACTCATTGCGCGTTCACCGTTCCGGTTGCGACGGCTGCAGGTGCGGTGATGATCCCTATCGCGGCCCGCACCGCCTACGCAGCAGCCCGCGACCTTCGGTTGCCCGACACTGCCTGCGGTACGATAGTTAAGGTGTTGATGCAGGGCGCGGGAGCGGGTGGAATGATCGGGGGCCAGCTTCTCGATCTGGCTGGTGAAGACGAAGCACTGACTCGCGAGGCGCTGGATTCAATTCATTCGGCCAAAACGGGAGCATTGATTGCGGCAGCGGTGAAGCTGGGTGGCATAGCCGCCTGCGCTGACCCGCCGCAGCTTCAGGCGCTCGAGGGTTTCGGTGAGAGAATCGGCCTTGCCTTTCAGATCATGGACGACGTTCTCGACGTGACCGCCTCGTCACACCAGCTGGGCAAGACCGCAGGACGGGACGCTGCGCTTGGCAAGAGCACTTACCCGGCTCTCCTCGGCGTCGACGGAGCGGTCAGCCGAGCGAACAATCTGATTGCCGGTGCGTGTGACGCTCTCAGGATCCAGGGTTTGCTCACCGTCGATCTGGAGAATCTGGCCGAGTTGATGGTTTCACGCAGTCATTGACGCCTTACTTGAATAGAATGTCGATTCTGGATAACCTGCAGCTTCCGGCAGCACTCAAGTCGATGAGTCGCGACGAGCTCCGCGAGCTTTCGGCAGCAATTCGCCAGCGGCTTATCGAGGTTTGTTCCCGAACGGGCGGTCACATCGGTGCGGGCCTCGGTGTCGTCGAGCTGGCGGTGGCGATTCACACCGTATTCGACACTCCTCGCGACCAGGTGGTGTGGGACGTCGGTCACCAGGGCTATCCTCACAAGCTCCTCACCGGCCGTAACGACGAGATGGAGTCACTCCGCCAGGAGCATGGCCTCTCCGGATTTCTCAAGCGCTCGGAAAGCGAGTTCGACACCTTCGGTGCCGGACACGCAGCTACGGCGATCTCCGCCGGCCTGGGCATGGCGACGGGACGAGATATCAATGGAGAGTCCTTCAAGGTCGTTTCGATTCTGGGAGACGGGGCGCTCACGTGCGGCCTCGCGTACGAGGGGCTCAACAACGCCGG
>DATAIM010000270.1:0-9885 GCA_036262655.1 Gemmatimonadaceae bacterium
GAAGATGTAGACCCGTCGCTGTACGGACAACCCCGCTCGGCGAAATGCGGTGAATCCAACATCACACGCGACCGCACCGAGATCGCCCTCATAGAGAGTGCAAGAGAGCTTGGCAAGCCAGTCCTCGCGATCTGCCGCGGCCCGCAAATCCTCAACGTCGCACTTGGCGGCACGCTGATCCAGGACATTGACTCCGAGGTCACCGGTGCCCTTGCCCATAACTCGGAGAACGACCGCGATTCCCGCGTTCACGACGTTGCGATCGAGCAGGGTTCCCTCATCGCCGGCGCTATTGGATCCCGGAAAATCCGGGTCAACTCATTTCACCATCAGAGCATCGGCGATCTTGCGCCGGGGCTTCGGGTCACTGCGAAGGCGCCCGACGGGATCATCGAGGGAGTTGAATGGGAGCTCGACAACTGGTGGGTCCTCGCAGTGCAATGGCACCCGGAGGAGATGAACGAGTCTCCGGAGCCGTGGGACCGGGGCATCTTCAAGGCTTTCGCTGAGCGCTTATCACGGGGGTGAACCGCCTCCGCGTGCTCCATCTGGACGCGGGTAGAACCTGGAGAGGGGGGCAACGACAGGTTCTACTCCTTGCCCTGGGGCTGCGCGACCGAGGTCATGAGCCATTCCTCATTGGCGCCGCGGAGTCGCCGCTGGTCCAGCGCGCTCGTGCAGCCGGGCTTGCAGTGGCGGCGATGACGATGCGCGCCGATTGGGACATCCGCGCTGCGAGAAAGATTCGCGCCCGGATGCGCGCGTGGAATGTGGACATGGTTCACGCGCACGATGCCCGTTCACACGCGCTCGCGATGCTCGCGCTCATTGGACGCCCCGAAATCCCGCTCATTGTTACCCGTCGAGTTCCATTCCCGCCAAAATCGGTGCGGTTGAAGTATGGGGAGCGTGTTACACGCTTTATCGCAATTTCGAAGGCAGTCCGCGAAGCTATGGTCTCCGGTGGAATCGACGCTCGACGTATATCGGTTGTCCATTCCGGAATTGCGCCCCGTCCGGAAGCGGTTACACCCCGCGACTGGCGAGCGGAGCTGGGGTGGCCCGCAGATTCGGTGGTTTGCGGGGTCGTGGGAGCCATGACACCGGAAAAGGGGGTTGACTCTCTGGCAGCGATCGGCGCTGCCCTTCCCGTCGAGGTGCAACGGATCACACGCCTCGTGCTGATTGGCCCCGAACCGGGGGATGCGCCGGGGCTGGGTGGATTGACAGGCCATTCCGCGGGGTTCCAGGAAGATGTCGACTCCGCAATCGCTGGACTCGACATGCTGTGGCATCCCGCAAGGGCCGAGGGCCTGGGAACATCGGTAATCGACGCGATGTCACTGGGAGTTCCTCCGATTGCTTTCGCGGTGGGTGGAATACCGGAGGTGATCGAGGACGGCGTAAGCGGGCTTCTTATTACCCCCGGCGACACGACCGCATTCGCCGCCGGTGCAGCGACCCTCATCGCCACCCCGCCCCTTCGCGAACGCCTTGGCGCAGGCGCGCGTCTCCGCGCCAAAGCGTTTGACGCAGGCCAAATGACCATGCGAACCGAAACGGTGTATCAGGACGTACTGTCAGGGTAGCGTTCCCTTCCAGTGCTCGTCTATCTTGCGACGGCATTTCGCTCTATAGACGACATACGGCACATTGCTCTATATCTGTATACCGGCTTACAACGAGGCAGCGACCATCGGCGTTCTCATCTGGCGCATCCGCAAGGTGTTCCAGAACTACTCGCGCGAGTACGAGATTCTCGTTTACGACGATGGTAGCACCGATGGGACATCGGAGACGGCCGCACCCTACGCGGATGTGGCGCCCGTCACCATAATTCGCGGTGAGGGTCGAAAGGGCTATGCGGCAGCGCTCGACGTGCTCGCCCGCGAAGCGAATCGGCGAACAAGGTATCCGCGGCGCGACGCGATGGTCGTCATGCAGGGTGACTTTACCGATCAGCCGGAGCACCTTCCCGAGCTTATAAAGCGATTCGAGGGCGGCGCAGATATAGTCCTGGCCGAGCGGACGTCCTCCGCCGAGCCTGTCGCAGTTACACGGCTGCGGAAGCTCGCGCCCTGGGCAATCCGGTTCGCGGTGGGCGTTGGAGGTATTACGGATCCATTCGCCGCCTTCAGGCTTTACCGTCTTTCAATCGTACGCGAGCTCGCCAAAGCGTCGCCGGACAAGCCACTGATCACGACCGACGGATGGGCTGCGAACGTCGAGTTCCTTTTCGGAGCAATGCCCCTCGCGCGCCGCGTCGAGCGTGTGAGCCTCGCCTCCAGGTACGATCTGCGCGTGCGGCAAAGCCGCATCCGTCCCTTTGCGGACTCGCTTGCACTGTACCGGTTCGGGAGGGCCTTTCGCGGTCGACGGATCTCCCTCCCGGTCCAGGTCGCGCCCTCGGAGAAGGGGCCACGACAGCGGGGATTCAAACGGCCCGAGCAGGTAACTTCGTGAGGCGGCCAGGTTTCCCCGCGAGCGCAGCGATGCTCGCCGTGATTGCGACAGGATGGGCCGCATTCGCGCAGAGCCCGGTGATGGTTTCCCCCGTTCGAACATCGACTGTCGCGGCTCTTTCAGCAGACGCTGCCGCCGTTCCGTTCGGCCCCGGTGAGAAGTCGACTTTCGAAGTGAGATTTGGGGGGGTTAAGGTTGGGGGCGGCTCACTCCAGGTTGTCGCGGTCGAGAACGTTCGTGGACGTGACGCGTACCACACTGCGTTTGTCGTCCAGGGAGGGACGTTCTTCTATCGGGTCAATGATTCCTATGAGAGCTGGTTCGACACCCGGACGCTCAATTCCCTGCTCTTCATCAGGCAGATCGAGGAAGGAAGCCGCGAGCGTGCTCAGACATTCGAGATAATGCCCGAACGTGGCACGTACACGGAGCGGACAAGACAGGAAACGATGGTCAAGCCGACAGTGGAGGAGCCTCTCGACGAGGGAGCGTTTCTTTACTTCGTTCGCACGGTACCGCTCGTTGTTGGCCGGACCTACGACTTCCATCGCTATTTCATGCCGACGCGCAATCCTGTGCGTCTTACCGTTCTGAGGAAGGAGCGGGTAAAGGTGCCGGCGGGCACCTTCAATGCGATCGTCGTCCGCCCGGTGATCAAGACGCGAGGAATTTTTTCGGAAAAAGGGCAGGCAGAGGTCTGGATTGCCGACGATACAACGCGCATGCTTTTGCAGCTCAAGTCGAAGCTGTCGTTCGGATCCCTCAACCTTTATCTGAGATCGTACACCCCAGCGAAGGCCCAGGCGAAGGCGACCCGGGATTAGGTCGGCCCACCGTTTCGGGCGGCAGAGGAGAGAGGCCTGACGCGGACCTCTCGCTCGTCCGGACAGTTCCCATTGAACGCCGGCCTAACAAGGTGCGGACGGAGGAATTCGCTTCACCGCCCGCTTCCGATCGATCGTTCGCTGCATTCATTCGCGCGCTGCCCGACGTTCTCGTCGCGGGTGATTTCAGGTCGGTAGTCACTGCGATCGCGTCAGCCCATCAGCAGGGCCGCGCGGTCGTCGTGATGCTGGGCGGACACATAGTGAAAACCGGGGTCGCGCCGCTCCTGATCGACCTCATGGAGCGCGGCGTGGTCACGCACATCGCGATGAATGGTTCGGGGGCGATCCACGATTACGAGATCGCAAGATTCGGCGCGACATCCGAAGACGTTGCCCGCGGCCTTCTCGACGGCACATTCGGCATGGCTGAGGAGACGGGCCATGGAATGAACCAGGCATTCATCGAAGGGATGCGGAACGGGTGGGGGATGGGCGAAGCACTGTCTCGCGCCCTCGCCGACGAACCGGAGCTGGCCCATCCCGAAATGTCGTTGATGCTGGCATCCCACCGACTTGGGATACCCTGCACGGTGCACGCGGCATTGGGCGCCGAAATCATCCATCAACATCCGTCAGCGGACGGAGCGGCGATTGGCGATACCAGCCATAGGGACTTCAGGCGCCTCGCCGCTGCGCTGCCGGACCTTCACGACGGCGGAGTTGTTCTAAATCTCGGAAGCGCCGTGATAATGCCCGAAGTATTCCTTAAGGCGCTGACCATTGCACGCAATCTGAACGAGCGGCGACCGGTGAATTTTACGACGTGCGATCTCGACATGCAGCGCCACTATCGTCCACGCATGAATGTGGTGATCCGACCCACCAATGCAGGCGGGACCGGCTACGAGATCACCGGCCACCATGAGATCATGATTCCCCTGCTCTCCTGGGCCGTAGTCGAGGCCATCGAGCGCCAGCAAAAGCTGTGAAGTACTGCGCTTTACCGGCCTGCGGGTAATCTCCCGTGATTACCAGCGCTCGCGCAGCCTTCTTGCGGTGTCCGGACTGACTACGCGGATTACGAGGTAGGCGATGCCGCCTACGATCAGCGCTTTGATCGCGAAGCCGAGAAGCAGGAATGTCAGGCCGATGAGCCCGCCAAAAATCTTGAAGACGAAACCAAGAGCGAAGATGCCAAGCATCACCATGATGCCGGTCATCAGAATTGTTCGAAACATGGGCGGGTCTCCAGTACGGTTAATGCCATGACTACGCTTTTCGGACCGGGCGAGTTTCACCGGTGAAACGGACCGCCGATACGGTCGTAATCGGAGCCGGCGTAATCGGACTGGTCATAGCGACGGCGCTGGCGAAACGGGGTCTCTCTGTAATCCTGGCCGGAGAGCCGCGGAGCGGTGAGGCGAGCACGGCAGCCGCGGGCATGCTCGCACCCTCGGTGGAGCGCGCCTCGGGGCCGGCGCATGATTTCACGATCGCCGCGCGAAACATGTATCCCGATTACCTCGAGCACCTGGCCGATGCCACGGGCATTCGCGTTCCGCTGAATCGACTCGGTATCCTCCAGGTAGCCATCACGGAGCGCGGCGTATCGGGATTGGCCCGAACCCGCTCTGTGGAAAGCAGCTGGCTCGACCGCAGCCAGCTCGCTTCACTCGAGCCGGCTCTCGGTCATGCACTCGGAGCAGTGCTGAATCCAGGCGACGGTGCCGTTGACAACGTCATTCTGATGAAGGCCTTGTGGGAACTGGTAGAGCGAACGCCTTCGATTTCCAGGGTCACCGGGGCGGTCACTGCTGTAGCGCAAATGCCTTCCATCGGCGTCGCGACGCTCTCCACCGGGGAGAAGCTCGAGGGAGCTGCGCTCGTGCTCGCGCCCGGTGCCTGGGGAGGGTTGATCGATGGCGCACCTGCGCTTTCCGCAGTCCGGCCCTCGCGCGGCCAGCTCATATCGTATGAGCCTATCGGGCTTCGACACGTTACCTACGGACCGCGCGGATACCTCGTCCCGCGCGCGTCAGGGACCACGATCGCCGGGAGCACGATGGAGAACGCAGGGTTCATCTCGGAGACGACCTCACACGGCCTCGCAAAGGTGCAGGCCGCCGCTGAAGAGATCGCCCCGGCGCTGAGCATCGCGAAAGTGACCGCCCAATGGGCAGGGCTCCGACCTGTAACCCCCGACATGCTGCCGATCATCGGGCGGGACCCGGCCAATCCCCGGATCATCTACGCCTGCGGGCACTCCCGCAACGGAATCCTGATGGCGCCCCTGACCGGAGAAACGGTTGCTTCCATCGTGTCCGACGAACCTGTTCCCTACGACCTGTCACAATTCCGACCGGAGCGCTTTCACGATAGATTCCCCCGAACACATGAGTGAAGTGCTATACCAGATCATGGGCCGACACCGCGTCGAGCCCCTGCCTGAGCGCAAGCCGTCCTGGCTCAAGGTGAAGGCTCCCGGCGGACCCAACTACCTGCGGCTCAAGCAGATGATGCGCGAGCTCGACCTGCACTCGGTCTGCGAAGAAGCGCACTGCCCCAATGTCGGAGAATGCTGGGAGCATGGCACCGCCACATTCATGATCCTCGGCGACGTCTGCACTCGAAACTGCGCCTATTGCGCCGTCGCGCACGGGAAGCCGCCGAAGTACGACATCGCCGAGCCCGATCGGGTCGCACGGGCGATTGCAGAGATGAATCTCGAGCATGCCGTGATCACCTCGGTAGATCGGGATGATTTGCCCGACTTCGGTGCTTACATCTTCGCGGAGACGATCAGGCAGATTCACGCGCGCGTTCCTGGCTGCTCCGTCGAAGTGCTGGTTCCCGATTTTCAGGGAAACGTCGACAGCATTCGAACCGTTCTGGAGGCCGAGCCCGAGATTTACAATCACAACACGGAGACCGTGCCGCGCCTGTACAAAAGGGCCCGGCCGGGGGGACGCTATCCGCGCGTGATGGAGATCTTTCGTACCGCGAAGAGGATCGCCCCGCACATTCCTACGAAAACTGGGATCATCCTCGGAATGGGCGAAACGATCGAGGAGGTCAAAGCGGTGATGCGTGATCTGCGTGCAGTCGACGTCGACATCCTCACGCTCGGGCAGTACCTCAGACCGTCCGATAAGCACATCGCGCTTGACCGCTATGTCACGCCGGCGGAGTTCCGCGAGCTGTACGAGACCGGCATGGAGATGGGTTTCCGGCATGTCGAGTCGGGTCCGCTCGTCAGATCGAGCTACCATGCCTGGGAGCAGGTGCAGGCGGCGGGCGTCTGACTGACACCGCGACTCGCGACGACGTGAGCAAGCCGAAGAACTCCGCCGTGAATGCAGGCGCCGAGGCGGTTGCAGGTGCGGACGAGGCCGCGCTGCGGAAGGAGCTGTTGCGGTCAATGCTGCTTCAGCGGCGCTTCGAGGAGCGTTGCGCGGAGGCGTACGCACTGGGGAAGATCGGCGGCTTCTGTCACCTCTACATCGGCCAGGAAGCAATCTCGGCTGGGACGATGTCGTTGCTGCGTCCCGACGATTACGTCGTAACGTCGTATCGTGATCACGGACAGGCGCTCGCGCGCGGCGTGTCTCCCCGCGTCGTGATGGCCGAGCTCTTTGGTCGCCGCACGGGGTGCTCGAAGGGCAAGGGCGGCTCGATGCACATCTTCGACAAAAGCGTCGGCTTCCTCGGCGGCCATGGGATTGTGGGAGGACACGTTCCTCTTGCCGCGGGCGTCGGCTGGGCGATCAAGTACAGGAAGGGTGACCAGGTCTGTGTATGCTTCTTCGGTGAGGCGGCAGTGAACATCGGCGCGTTCCATGAGGCGCTCAACATGGCGGCCCTCTGGAACCTTCCGGCGATCTTCGTCATCGAGAACAATCGTTACGGAATGGGAACCGCCATCTCGCGCTCGACTGCCAATGAGGACGTGCGAGCCAGGGCGGCGGCGTACAGAATGCCCGGAGAGTCGGTCGATGCACAGGACATTTTCGCCGTGCGCGACGCGATGGGCCGTGCGATCGATCTCGCGCGGCGCGAGGGCAAGCCGTCCCTCCTCGAGATGCGCACATTCCGCTTCATGGGTCACTCGATGTCGGATGCCGCGAGTGGAACATACAGGTCGAAGGAGGAGCTCGAGGAAAGCATGAAGCGGGATCCGATCGTGATCCTGCACGACATCATGCGCACCGATGGCCAGCTGAGTGACGGAGAATTCGCGAAGCTCGACGAGGAGCAGAAGGCGATCTGCCAGGATGCGTGGGATTTCGCCGATTCCAGTCCGGAGCCCTCGATCGAAGATCTTTACACCGACGTTCTCGTCGACAGTACGAGCTGAGCATGGCCGTTCTCACTTATCGCGATGCCCTGAACCAGGCCCTCCGCGAAGAGCTCATACGAGACGAAAACGTATTCCTCATGGGCGAGGAAGTCGCGCAGTACAATGGCGCGTACAAGGTCTCCAAAGGACTGCTCGACGAGTTCGGACCCATGCGCATCGTGGACACACCGATCACCGAGCTCGGCTTCGCGGGAATTGGCGTTGGCTCTGCAATGGTTGGCCTGAGGCCGGTCGTCGAATTCATGACCTGGAACTTTGCGCTTCTCGCGCTCGATCAGGTGGTCAATGCAGCGGCTAAGATGCTCTACATGTCGGGCGGGCAGTTTCCAATGCCGATGGTTTTTCGCGGTCCGAACGGCTCGGCACTTCAGCTTTCGGCGCAGCACTCGCAGGCGTGGGAGAGCTGGCTCGCCCACATTCCGGGGTTGAAGGTCATATGTCCCGGCACACCTGCGGACGCGAAGGGATTGTTGAAGTCCGCGATCAGGGATGACAACCCGGTGGTGTTCCTCGAGGGCGAGATGCTGTACAACACCAAAGGGGAAGTGCCTGACGGTGACATCGTCCTTCCCATCGGGAAGGCAGATCTCAAGCGTGAGGGTGGGGATTGCTCGATAATCACTCACGGTAAGATGGTGCTCGTCGCGCTGCAGGTGGCTGACGCGCTGGCGAAGGAGAACATCGCTGTCGACGTGGTCGACCTCCGCACCGTCCGCCCGATGGATGTCGAGGCGATTAGGGCTTCCGTGCAGAAGACGAACCGGGCGGTAGTCCTCGAGGAAGGATGGGAGATCTGCGGCGTTGGCGCGCAGGTGGTCGATTTTATCCAGCGCGAATGTTTCGACGACCTCGACGCGCCGGTGCTGCGCGTTCACCAGGAGGACGTCCCGATGCCGTATGCGAAGAATCTCGAAAAGGCCGCGAAGCCGGATGTGCCGAAGGCGATCGCCGCGATCAAGAAAGTCATGTACCTCGCCTGACCGGTATGGCAACCAAAGTCGTGATGGAAGCGCTTTCTCCCACCATGGAGGAAGGACGTCTCGTCAAGTGGCTGAAGAACGAGGGCGATCAGGTCAAAAGCGGCGACGTGCTTGCGGAGGTCGAGACCGACAAGGCTGTGATGGAGCTGGTTGCCCGTGGCGATGGGATTCTGAAGAAGCGCATCGCAGGAGAGGGCGATTCTTCACCGGTTGGAACCTTGCTCGCTGTTATCGCGGGAGCAGATGAGGACATCGACTCTCTCGTCGCTGGCGCTTCCCCTGCTCCATCGTCCGCCCCGCCTGCGGAAGGTGCTGCCACCGCCCCACCGCAACCCGAAACTCCGGCACAGTCGCAGGGTGAGGCCTCGACGGCTCCCCAGGAAAAAGAGGCGGCTGTCGGCGCGCCTGCTCCCCCCGCTCCGCCACCTCGCGCCGCTCCGCAGCCTCCCCTGCCTCCAGCCAGGACCAGCGGATTCGGAGCGGTGGCATCGTCTCCACCGTCGCCCCAACCGGGTGATGGACGTCGTCCACGTTCCTCGCCTCTTGCGCGCCGGATTGCGTCGGAGCGCGGGGTAGAGCTTTCGCAGGTCACGGGATCCGGTCCAGGGGGCCGGATCATCAAGAAGGACATCGAGACCGCCGCGGCCGCGGCACCGCGTACGGCCGGTGCGTCAGGGAAAGGCGCAAAGGCGCCTGAGCCGCGTTTCATCACGCGCGAGGGCGACTATCAGGACATACCGCTTACGCAAATCCGAAAAACGATTGCGCGGCGATTGACCGAATCGATCGGTCCTGTCCCCACCTTCTATCTAACCGCCGAATGGGATGCGGAGAGAGCGTCCGAGATGCGAGCGCAGCTCAAGGAGCTCGGCGACGATTACAAGATCAGCTTCAACGACATTGTGATCAAAGCGGTCGCGAACGCACTCGCCGATCATCCTGAAGTGAACGCATGGTGGATGGGCGATCACGTTCGCCACTTCAACCGCGTGCACATCGCGATGGCGGTCGCGATTCCAGAAGGGCTCATCACGCCGGTGATCTTCGATGCGGATCGTAAATCGATCGGACAGATCTCCGCCGAAGCGCGCCAGCTTGCCGGTCTCGCAAGGCAGAGGAAGCTCGCGCCGGAGCAGTACACGGGCTCGACGTTCTCCGTCTCCAACCTCGGCATGTTCGGTATCGAGCACTTCACGGCGATCATCAATCCGCCCGAGGCCGGTATCCTCGCCGTCGGTGCTGTCGAGCCGAAGCCGGT
>DATAIM010000271.1:0-3347 GCA_036262655.1 Gemmatimonadaceae bacterium
ATCTACGAGGGCCATGGGTTCAGGAAGAGCACGCGCGATCGATCGTTTGTGCTCCGGGTTCCAGCGCCTGACGGCGGAGTGCTGCTGCCCAGTCAGGCGCCGCCCGACATTCTCAGATTCACAAAAGAGACGGAAGTCGCGATCCCGCCGGTGGTTGTGAAAACGGCCTGATTCGGCACCTCCGGTTTCATGCGCCGCTCCATTTCGATGGGCGGCGTTTTTCTTTGATGCAGCTGATTCGCGCACTGCCTGATACACTCGGTCATGGCGACGATCTCGAGAGAGCTCAGATTTGCGCGCGGTGTCGCCCTTTCGATTCGGGGTATTCGCAAGACCTTTGCGCGCGGTCTCGCCCGCTCGATAAGGAGAACGGCAGCACTGTCTGGCGTCGACCTCGAGCTGTTGCTTGGTGAGACGGTGGTCGTAACGGGACCCGAATCCTCGGGCAAGACGACGCTGCTTCAGTGCGCCGCCGGGCTGCTCCGCGCCGACTCAGGGGAAGTTGTCTGGTTCGGCGAGCGATTCGATGGCGGAGGACTCTTTCCGGGCGTGTTCTATGTTCCGGCTGTCCCCGTTTTTTACCCGTTTTTTACGGTTCGGGACGTGCTGGCATACCGTGCCGAGCGTGAGGTCTGGAAGTGGGAGCGTCCTGGCGCAGCCGTGGATGAGGCCCTGGAAGCAGTTGGGCTGACGGGGCGCGCGGCAGATACAGTCTCACTGTTGACCAGAGCCGAGTCGAAACGTCTCGCGATTGCGGAGGCACTGGCAGCTCGGCCGCGGGTGATTCTGATCGATACGTGTACCGTGGACATGGCACCCGCGATCTCGGGGATCAGCTGCCGTGCGCTCGCGTCGTTTACGTCCGCAGGGGGATCTGTACTCGTTGCAACGCGGGACCCCTCCCTCCTGTTATCGATCGCGTCACGCGTGGTGATGCTCGCGGATGGGCGTGTCGTTTCCGCGCACATCACAAGGGTCGCTTCCGCCGCGGAGACCGACGTCCTTCCCCTCATGCCGCGATTCGTCGCCGAAAAGCTGCACTGATTGTTCGTCCATGTGGTACAGCCCAGAAAATCTGTGGCCATCTTTTTTTCTCTATGGCCTCTGTGGTTGCTTTTTGATGTGGAGGACGCCCTCCACCGTTGACGGGTCCGCACTGCAGCGCGACAGGCCCGTGGGGATCGCGTTGATTCCTCTTACAGGTCTCTCTAGCTTCACCTGATGTCCGAGTTTCGCCTCTACAACACGATGACGCGCACCATCGAGCCGCTCGTTCCCGCGGATGGTGACACCGTGCGGATGTATACGTGCGGGCCGACGGTCTACAATCCCGCGCACGTCGGAAACTTCCGCACCTTCCTCTTCGAGGATCTGCTGCGCCGCGCGATCCGACTCCTCGGATGGAACGTTCAGCAGGTGATGAACCTTACCGACGTCGACGACAAGATCATCAAGCGCGCAAGCGAGCGGGGCATGACGATCAGCGAAGTCACCGAGCCCGTCATCGCCACGTTCCACGCGGACCGCGCGTACCTGCGCATCCAGGACGCGGAGATCTATCCGCGCGCGACGGAACACATACCGGAGATGATTGCGCTCGTAGCTGCGCTCGTGGAGCGCGACCTCGCGTATCAGGCGGAGGACGGTTCCGTCTATTTTGCGATCGGCAAGCTTCCGTCGTACGGAAAGCTGTCGCGACTGGACACGCGTGAGTTGAGAAGCGGTGCTCGCGTGACACAGGATGATTACTCGAAGGAGAACGCGCAGGATTTCGCACTCTGGAAAGCTGCAAAGGAAGAAGATGAAAACACCGGGGCAGCGTGGGACTCACCGTGGGGTAGGGGCCGTCCGGGATGGCACCTCGAGTGCTCCGCGATGGCGATGGGCTACCTCGGCGTGACGATGGACATCCATTGCGGCGGGGTCGATCTCGTTTTTCCTCACCATGAGGACGAGATCGCGCAATCAGAGGGCGCGACCGGCCAGCCATTCTCACGCTTCTGGTGCCATGGTGAGTTTCTGCTCACCGACGGGAGCAAGATGGCGAAGCGGGTGGGCAACGTTGCGACCGTCGCGGATCTGCGAGAGCAGGGAGTATCCGCTGCAGCGTTTCGGGCGTTCGTGTTTTCGACTCACTACCGCAAACAGCTCAACCTGTCGCCGGGCGCGCTGGAGGCCGCCATCGAAGGTGTGAGACGAGTCGGTGATTTCGCAGAGCGGCTTGCCGCGGCCAGTGGCGGTACAGCAGAGCTTGCTCAGGCCGCTGAAGCACTGGAGCGGGATGCATCCGAAGCTCTGTTTGACGACCTGAACGCACCTGTCGCGATGGGCGCCCTGTTCACCTTCATCCGGAGGGCAAACGCCGAGCTTGACCGCAATGGGAGCGATGCTGAAGCGCTCGCGTCGGCGCGGCGGGCTTTCGCAAAGATCAACGGTGTGCTCGATGTGATTCCGGAGGTGGAGGAGGTGGATGATGCGGCGGAGATCGAGGCGCTTCTGGCGGAGCGCAGGGCGGCACGCGAGCGGCGGGATTTCTCGCGGTCGGACGCTATCCGGAAGACGCTCGAGGATCGTGGAATCGCGATAAAGGACGGACCAGGAGGCACTACGTGGAAGCGTGTAAGGACGGAGGTTTGAGGGGGTCGTCTGTTCCCTTGATATAGGAAAGTCCCCCTTTTTGTCACTTGTCCGGCTCCCTTGGCCAGGGCTATTATTGTAGGCTTGCGTAGAATCGCTGATTGCTGACGTAGCTCAATTGGCAGAGCAGCTGATTTGTAATCAGCAGGTTGGGAGTTCGATTCTCCCCGTCAGCTCTGCCGGAAGGGTCGGGTGTGCGTTTTGCTCCGGGTTCGCACGGCTTGTTTGTGAATTTGGGTGGGGTACCCAAGTGGCCAACGGGAGCAGACTGTAAATCTGCCGGCTTACGCCTTCGAAGGTTCGAATCCTTCCCCCACCATGAGGGATTGAGGAGCGCGTCGGTGTGGTTCTGCGGGAGTAGCTCAGTTGGTAGAGCACTAGCCTTCCAAGCTTGTGGTCGCGGGTTCGAGTCCCGTCTCCCGCTTCCGGTTCAGGTGATACAGCAGTCGCTCGCGTAGCTCAGTTGGTAGAGCACACCCTTGGTAAGGGTGAGGTCATCGGTTCAATCCCGATCGCGAGCTTGCAGGGAAAAGAGTGGCAGGGCGCCGCTCTCGTGTGGTCCGTAACTGAAATAGAGGAAAGAATGGGAAAAGCGAAATTCGAGCGGACGAAGCCGCACGTGAACGTTGGGACGATCGGCCACGTCGATCATGGGAAGACGACTCTTACGGCTGCGATCACTGCGATCCAGGCGAAGAAGGGGCTCGCCC
>DATAIM010000272.1:0-8301 GCA_036262655.1 Gemmatimonadaceae bacterium
GCCTGTACTCCTGCACGGGGACGCTGCGTTCCCCGGCGAGGGCGTCTCTGCAGAGACCCTCAACCTAAGCCGCCTGCCGGGCTACCAGACCGGCGGCACCATCCACATCATCACCAACAACCAGCTCGGCTTCACTACCGAGCGCCAGGACGCGCGCTCGACGACCTACGCCAGCGACCTGGCCAAGGGCTTCGAGGTGCCGATCGTTCACGTGAATGCGGAGGACGCGAACGCGTGCATCCGCGTGATGCAGCTCGGCGTGGAATATCGAGCGAAGTTCGGCAAGGACTTTCTCGTGGACCTTGTTGGATACAGGCGCCACGGACATAACGAGACGGACGAGCCCGCGTTTACGCAGCCGGCGATGTACACGCAAATCCGGTCGCATCCTTCACCGCGCGAGGTGTGGGGTGCGAGACTCGTCGAAGAAGGCGTCGTAACGGCGGATGATGTAAAGGCGCTCGATGCCGAAATCGCCGCTGAGTTCGAAAGCATCCAGAGCGCCACTTCAGCGAAGGACGGTGAGGCCAGCGGGGAAGGGCAGATCGTCACGCCCGCTGATTCAGGGGATGGTATCAAGGAAAGGGTCAGTGCCGACAAGCTCGTCGCGCTCAACGAGCAGCTTCTCGTGTGGCCGCAGACGCTGAAGCCGAACAGCCGTCTTGCGAAGACTCTTCGTCGCAGGCGGGACGCTGTTGGCGATGCGGGTGGAATCGACTGGGGGCACGCAGAGGCGCTTGCGTTTGCCTCGCTGCTCGTGGAAGGGACGTCAGTGCGGATGTCCGGCCAGGATATCGAGCGGGGGACCTTCTCTCACCGGCAGGCTGTGCTTCACGACGCCGAGACCGGAGAGACGCACACTCCGCTGCAGCACCTTCCTGAGGCGCGGGGCCGGTTCGAGATATACAACAGCCCGTTGTCCGAAACCTCCGTTCTCGGGTTCGAGTACGGCTTCAGCACTGCAACCCGCAACGCTCTCGTTCTGTGGGAAGCGCAGTTCGGCGATTTCGTGAACGTTGCGCAGCCGATCATCGACCAGTTTCTCGTCTCGGATCGTGCGAAGTGGGGCCAGACTTCCTCACTCGTTCTGTTGCTCCCTCACGGCTACGAAGGCCAGGGGCCGGAGCATTCGAGCGCCCGTCTCGAGCGGTTCCTGCAGGCAGCGGCTGAGAACAACATGTATGTCGCTTATCCTTCGACGCCGGCGCAATACTTTCACGTCCTGCGTCGCCAGGCGGGCGGAAAGAAGAGGCGGCCGCTCATCCTCATGCAGCCGAAGAGCTTGCTGCGTCTGCCGGAAGCGTCTTCCCGATTGAGCGATCTTTCCGACGGCGCCTTCATGATGGTGATCGACGATGCCGCTGCAGCGTCGAATCGTGAACAGGTCAAGCGTCTCGTGTTCTGCACGGGAAAGGTGTATTACGAGATTCTCGCGAAGCGGGCGCCACATGTAGCAGTGGTGCGTGTCGAGCAGCTTTATCCGTGGCCGTCGGAGGACGTCGAGCGAATCGTTGATCTCTACCCCTCGGTCGAGGAAGTTGTGTGGGCGCAGGAGGAACCGAAGAACATGGGAGCATGGTCCTACGTTGCTCCCCGCCTCCGTGTCTCGACTGGGAACGCAATGATAGTTCGGTACGTGGGCCGCCCCGAGCGTGCCAGCCCGGCAGAAGGTTATTCAGCTGCCCACAAGACGGAGCAGGATCGGATCGTGGCCGATGTAGTGGCACCGATGGAGGTCGCTGGAGGGTCCCGCAGACGCAGCGCGGTGACGACGCAGTAGTCCTGTAGTCCCCAAACGGAAGAGCTCATGAAGCGAGCGGTACTTGCTCTTGTGGCGATGACAGTTGTCGCGGTGTCGCAGCGCGTGCACGCGCAGGATCGTGCCGGCTCGTCTGCTTGTGGAAACTGCGCCGCCGATGTTCGCCGCGTGCTGGTGATCGGCGCGCACCCTGACGACGAGGACACGCAGCTGATTGCGTGGCTGCAGCGGGGCGGAAGGGCGGAGACGGCGTACCTGTCGCTCACGAGAGGTGATGGCGGACAGAATCTGATTGGCAATGAGCTCGGTGAGCAGCTAGGCATAATTCGTACGGAGGAGCTGTTTGCAGCGCGCCGGGTTGATGGAGCGCACCAGTTCTTCACTCGCGCTTACGACTTCGGATTTTCGAAAAGCGCAGTGGAGACGTATGCGCACTGGCCAAAGGATTCGCTGTTGAACGACGTCGTCACGGTGGTCCGTTCCTGGCGCCCGCATGTCATTGTCGCAATCTTTTCCGGCACTCCGCGCGACGGTCACGGACAGCACCAGGTGTCCGCGCTGATGGCCAGGGAAGCGTACGAGTCGGCCGGAGACACGGTGCGTTTTCCGGTGAAGACTTTCGGACCCGCGTGGACACCGCTCAAGCTCTATCGTCACGCCTGGTTTTCTCCAACTGCTGCGACGCTCCGCATCAACGTCGGCGAGTACAATCCGGAGCTGCGGCGGTCTTATGCGGAGATCGCGGGGGAAAGCCGCTCGCAACACAGGTCGCAGGGGTTTGGCGCATTGCAGCGGCGAGGAGTCGTCTGGGACCAGTTTGCTCGCGAAGCCTCGCGCGTCAACGAGTCCACCCCCGCAGCGGCAGAGCGATCGCTGTTCGATGGAATTGCAGCGCGAGAGCCCGGGATCGCATCCAATGGCCCGTTCGCGAATGTCGCTCCGCATATCGCTATGGAAGCGATTGCTGACCGGCAGAATCTCGCGGTTGGCGACAGCGCGAGCGTCCTCGTGACCTTGTACAATCGGAGCGCCAAGGCCGTCCGAGTATTACCGGAGGGGACTGAGAACCTCCGCCTCGCGGCGTCGGGTCTCGCTCGGAGTTCGACCATCGTTCTTCCGGACAGTTCCTTTCAGTGGCAGATGTATCTGAAAGGAACGACTCTTTCCCGGCCCTGGTGGCTTGCTCAGCCGCGCAGCGGTGATCTGTTCGTACCCGCGTTACCGAGGCTTCAGGATCCCGCCGGATGGCGGGACATTCCGGAGGATGTGCGCAACCGTCACAACGTCGTCACTGCGCTCGTTACGCTTGCAACACCGGGAGATCGCACACCCAAAGCGAACACGGGGCGCGAGTCGGCTGCGTCGGGCGGACAGCCGCAAGTCGCCAGGTCGGCCGCGCTGATTGCTGAAGCACCGGTCGTATACCGCTTCGTCGATCCCGTTCGCGGGGACATCCAGCGCCCCATCGCTGTTACTCCCGAGGTCAGCGTAACTCTCGACAGGCCGACGGAGCTCGCGCGAGCAGGCGTGCAGGTGGATCGATTCTTCAACGTCACGCTGCGTTCCGCCTTCACGAAAGCGACGCCCATCACTGTGTCGCTTTCACTTCCTTCCGGGCTCACTGCTGATTCCACATCGCGCACGCTCACCGTCGATTCAGCCGGCACGCGTACTCTCACGTTTCGTGTGCGCGGGAAGGTACCTGAGGGAATCCACCAGATTAAGGCGACGGCAACGGTAGCAGGCAGGACATATGAAACGGGCTACGTCCCGATCGATTACGGTCATATCGCGCCGCAGCGAATCTACCGTCCTTCTCAGGTCTCGCTCCGTGCAGTGGATGTGAACGTTCCCGCGAGTCTGCATGTGGCGTATGTGCGAGGTGTCGGGGACAATGTGGAACCTGCGCTGGAGCAGTTGGGAATTCCTGTGACCCTGATCGAGCCGCGCTACATCCCGACCTCGGATCTCTCCAAATACACGACGGTGGTGGTGGGGCCGCGCGCATACGAAGCGAGCAAGGAGCTCATCGACAACAATCCGTATCTCCTCAACTATGCGAAGAACGGCGGGACACTCGTCGTGCAGTACGGTCAGTATGAGATGACCCGGCCGGGAATGATGCCATATCCGATCTCGATTTCCCGGCCGCATGATCGAGTAACCGAGGAGACGGCGCCAATTACAATTCTCGACTCGTCTGCGGTGGTTCTCCGCCAGCCGAATACGATTCGCGCGGAAGATTTCGCGGGCTGGGTGCAGGAGCGTGGGCTCTACATGCCGAGAACGTTCGATGAACGGTACCGGCCCATCGTTGCTCTCAATGATCCAGGCGAGCCTGTCAACCGTGGTGGGATCATGGTCGCTCCCTACGGGAAGGGACTCTACGTCTACACGACTCTCGCGTTCTTCCGCCAGCTTCCCGCGGGTGTCCCGGGCGCGTCGCGTCTCTTCGTGAATCTGCTGTCATTGAGCAGCGAGCAGACGCGTCGCGCTGCCGCGGGCGTGGGTAACTGAGGCGTTTCGCATTCTTCGTCGGCTTTGTCGCATTCCTCGCAGCTGCAGCCTGCTCGAGCGACAACCGCACGGTTCTGACGGTCTATTCCCCGCACGGAAAGGACCTGCTCGGCTACTTCGAGACAGAGTTCGAGAAGGCTCATCCCGAAATCGACGTCCAGTGGGTGGACATGGGATCGCAGGAAGTGCTCGATCGCGTTCGTGCGGAGGCGGCCAACCCGCAGGCTGACCTGTGGTTCGGTGCGCCCGCCGAGGCATTCGATCGTGCGACGAAGGAGAATCTGCTCGAGCCGTACATTCCCACCTGGTCGAATGCAGTCAGTGTGGAGGGACGCGATGCCGGAGATCACTGGTATGGCACGTTCCTCACACCCGAGGTGATCGCATACAACACGCAGGCTGTAAGGCGGGAAGACGCACCGAAAGACTGGGACGACGTTCTCGACCCGAAATGGAAGGGGAAGGTGTTGATCCGCGACCCGATCGCCTCCGGCACGATGCGCGCGATTTTCGGCGCAATCATCGCTCGTGCGGTCGCAAAGACGGGGTCTCCGGAGGCTGGGTATGAGTGGCTGCGAAAGCTCGACGCAAATACGCGCGAATACACGCTCAACCCCACCATCCTCTACCAGAAAATCGGCCGGCAGGAAGGGGTCATCACGCTGTGGGACATGCCGGATATCGCTACTCTGAAGCAGCGACTGAACATCCCGGTGGACTACATCATTCCGTCGAGTGGCACACCTCTACTCGTGGACGGCATCGGGATCGTCAAAGGTGCGAAGCATCCCAGGGAGGCGAAGCTCTATTACGAGTACGTTACAACTCCTGAAGCTCTGAAAACCGCAGCGGAGAAATTTCTTCGTATTCCTGCTCGCACCGATATTCCTCAGACCGAGCTTCCGAAGTGGATCCAGGAGGCGAACGCGAGGATCAAGCCGATGGCTGTGGACCGGAGAGTGATGGCCGAGCATCTGAATGAGTGGATGAAGTACTGGGACTCCAACATCAGGAATACCGAGCGAAAGAAGTGAGCGCAGGCTCGCTCGCGCTCGAGCGGATCACTCGCCGCTTCGGCGAGCATGTTGCCGTCAACGACATATCACTCGATGTACCCGCCGGTGAGCTGCTTGCCCTCATCGGAGCTTCGGGATCAGGGAAGACAACAACGCTTCGCATTGCGGCGGGTTACGAAGTGCCTGATGCCGGACGAGTGCTTCTCGACGGCCGCGACATCACGAGTCTGCCACCGCAGAAGCGCGGGTTCGGAATGGTGTTCCAGCACTACGCGCTGTTCCCGCACATGACAGTCGGGCAGAATGTTGCGTTCGGGCTCGAGGCGCGAGGAGTAGCGCGTTCGACGAGAATGACGCGGGCAACCGCTGCATTGGATGCAGTGGGGCTGGGAAACGCCGCCTCGCGCAGTATCCAGTCGTTATCGGGTGGCGAGCAGCAGCGTGTAGCGCTAGCCAGGGCGCTCGTGATCGAGCCGCAGGTGCTCCTCCTCGACGAGCCATTGTCGAACCTGGACCCGACGCTCAGGCAGAGCACACGTGACGAGCTGCGGGCGATGCTTCACCGCGTGGGAGTTCCAGCGTTGTTCGTGACCCATGACCAGGAAGACGCCTTCGCGATTGCCGACAGGATCGCGCTCATTCGCAAAGGTACGCTGCTTCAGGCGGGAACTCCGGAAGATCTCTACGATCGACCCGCTTCGCTTGGCGTCGCGACCTTCATTGGGCGATCGACGATTGTTCCAGCTGAAGAAAACGGTAACCGCGTTGTCGTATCGATCGGCGGTGTTCGAAAGGAGCTTGCGTTCACGCGGCCCGCAGGTGCCGAACAATTGCGGTCCCCGAAAGTCGTGCTGCGTCCCGACGCTCTCGATATCTCTGCCGACGATGGAGCGTGGAAGGGGCGGGTGGTGAACCGGAGGTTTGCCGGTGGAAGCGCGGTCTACCAGATCCGGGCGTCGGACGATGTCGTGCTCGAGGTTTCGTCGTCGATGATGGGTCTGCGCGAGGGTGACATCACCGGCGTCCGTGTAGTGCGGGAGCCCGTTCCGGTTGTGGCGGGAGAGTAGGACGATTCCGGCGTGAACACATGGCGAGCCAGCCGGCGGAGCCTGGTGCTCGCGGCGCCGATTCTGGCGGTGCTCCTCTGGAGCGTGGTCTTCCCGAATGTTGCAGTGATTCTCGGCAGCTTCGAGAACGGACTCGGGCACTGGCGTGAGTTCATGGACAGTCCCGCGGACCGTGAAGCACTCACCACGAGCATCGTGATCTCCCTCGCATCCGTGATTGCGTCGGTCCTGATAGGACTGCCTCTCGCATTCCTGCTCAGCCGGTTCGAGTTTCCCGGCCGTCGCGCGCTTCGTGCGGTTGCAACGCTGCCGGCGGCTTTGCCCCCTCTCGTCGGAGTGATCGCCTTTCTCTTTCTCTATGGCGAAAGCGGACTCGTTACGCGGGCTCTTCAACGGATGCTGGGAATGACGGAGGCGCCGTGGAGGCTTACCGGCGTCTGGGCGATCATCTTCGTCCACGCTTATACGATGTACGTCTACGTATTTCTTTTCGTGTCTGCCGGACTGGAGCGATTCGATACCACGCTCGACGAGGCAGCTGCGGGACTCGGTGCGGGCAGCTGGTATCGAATCCGGCGTGTAACACTGCCTCTGCTCACACCCGCGCTCGCCGGCTCGATGCTGCTCGTTTTCATGACATCACTGGGCTCGTTCTCCGCTCCATATGTATTCGGGGGCGGCATCCGTGTTCTGTCGACACAGATCGTTGCCTCGAAGCTCAATGGATCGATGGGCCTGGCATACGTGGAGACCACCGTTCTCGCGTTGAGCGCGGTGGCAGGGCTGCTCCTGTTTCGCTGGCTCGAGGGGAAGCGGAAGTACACATCGTCGGGGAAGGGGTCGGCGACGCGCCGCGTGATTGGGTCGCCGAGGGCGCGCATGGTGGCGGCGGTGCTGTCGCTGATCACAGTGACAGTTCTTGTTCTTCCGCACCTGATGGTGGTTCTGGTTTCGTTCGCCGTCGATGGCGCGTGGACGACTCAGGTGCTGCCTCCCGCATATACGCTCGACAACTATCGACGGCTGATAACGGAAGCGCAGCTGTGGAAGCCGATCATGAACAGCTTGTGGATGTCCGTGATAGCGACGGCGGGGAACGTGATTGTCTGCTTCGTCGCCGCCTATCTCATCGTTCTCCGCAAGTTCGCGGGACGCCGGATGCTCGAGCTGCTCGTTGCGCTTCCGTGGGCGATTCCGGCAACCGCGATAGCATTGGGGCTCGCGGCGACTTTCAACAGAAACGATCCCCTGTCTGGAAGGATTCTTCTGGTGGGGACATTCTGGGTTCTTCCGCTTGCCTATTTCGTTCGTGGTGTGCCGCTGGTTTCGACGGCGGTGGAAAGCTCCCTCAGGCAGATGGATTCGTCACTCGAGGATGCGGCTCGCGGGCTTGGCGCGTCGTGGTGGCTCACCATGCGGCGGGTGATATTGCCGGCTGCGCGTCCGGGTCTCATCGCCGGTGCGCTGCTTGCGGCCGTCACGGCGGTTGGCGAGTTCGTGGCGAGTGTCGTGCTGTACACGCACGCGAACCGGCCGATCTCCATCGAGATTCTCGCGCAGCTTCGGGCATTGGCGTTCGGGACCGCCGCTGCCTACAGCGTGCTGCTCATTCTGCTCGTTCTCCTGATGACTTTGATGGCGCGGAGTCTCGAAGAGCGGATGGCCTGAGCTGTTCCTCAAAAAAAAGCTTTACCACAGAGGCCACAGAGAAGGGAAAAGGGGATGGCCACAGAAACAAACCACTTTTTGTCCGGAACCCACAAACCCAATTTCCCCTCTGTGGCCATCGCACTTGCAGTTTCCCGTGGCCTCTGTGGTAATGTCTTTTTTCCTGAAGTTGTCCGACAGGAACCAAAGACGTGAACGACCGTCCGCATATCGTGATCATCGGCGGGGGATTCGGCGGACTGTCGGCAGCGAAGGCGCTCAAGCGAACGAATGC
>DATAIM010000273.1:0-17547 GCA_036262655.1 Gemmatimonadaceae bacterium
CCCATTCTTTCTCCTGGTATACCCAAATTTAATCAAACTTGCGGGGTCACAGGCGATGCAACGGGCGAACACAGCAGGTGATCGTGGGCGGCGCTCGCCTCCTATGTCGAGGTCCTGGCGAGCCTCGTGATCACCTGCCACTCCTTTTCCGACACGGGCTGAACCGAGAGCCTGCTGCCCTTTCTTAGAAGCACCATTCCCTCGAGTCCCGCCGTGCCGCGAAGACACTCGAGCGTGATCACTTCGGGGAACTTGTCGACCGCACGCACATCGACCACGTACCACGAAGGAGACTCGCGCTTCGACTTTGGATCGTAATGCGAGTCTTTCCGGTCGAACGCGGTTTCGTCGGGATATCCGCCTCTGATGATCTCGGCGATGCCCGCTATCCCCGTAGGGTCGGTGCTCGAGTGGTAGATGAAAGCAAGGTCACCAGGCTGCATTTCGTCGCGCAGCATGTTGCGCGCCTGGTAATTCCGGACACCATCCCACGAAGTCGTGCGCTGCGGGGCGTTCCAGAGGTCGTCCATCGAGAAGGTTGAAGGCTCCGTTTTGAGGAGCCAGTATCGGCGTTCACGTTTTGTATCTCGCATCGCTGGGTTGCTGGATGCCCGTGATTCTAACCGCTACTCGCGGCCCCGCTATACTCGGTCTTCGCTTCGTCGTATCCACCGGGAAGCCCGACATCGAAAAACCTGCCGACAATCCTCCGTCCCGTAAGCCTCCCGCCCTCGAGGAGCCGCTGCATAACGGGCACATCGTCCAACTCCGCGCCCGCAGAAAGTGTCTCTTCCACGAAATCGATCGCGTCGAACGCGTCCGGGGTGAACACAAACCGCCCGACGCCGGTGAAGGCCGATGCCGCTCCCCCGGTATCGAAGGTTTTTCCGCGCTCACCCTTGCCCGGGATTCGGTCGATGACGAACTCGTCGCCCGATATCCGCCCCGGGTATACAGAAGTCGGACCACGACGAGACGCCTCGGCCGCCGTGATCTCCACGACGGCGACGACATTTTTCCCCGTGGCCACATGTGTATCGATGACCTGCTTCAGGCCGGGAGCCGCACCCGCAAACAGGTTGTCCGGGAGCGCAACTCCCATCGGCCCGGTCCCGGCGAATCCGCGGCCAAGCCGGATTGCATCCGCGAGTCCTCGCGGTTCCTGCTGGACAGCGAACGAGATCGACGCCGGCATGCGCTCGCGTCCGGACAGTGGCGCAAGCAGATCGACGACCGCGTTTTTCTCGGGTGAAATGACAACGAGCACTTCCTCTATTCCGCTTGCCGCACATTCCTCGAGAACACGCACGACCACGGGAACACCGCCAATGTCAATCAACTCCTTCGGTGCGCCACCCGTGAGACCCATCATGCGCGTGCCGCGCCCGCCACAGGGTACGAGAGCGCGCGTTACCGTCAAGCGAATCTCATCTCGGGTGCAATGGGCGCGCCCGAATTCATCAGGTGCGAATACTCCGCTATGAGAGTGCGGTACGCAGCTCCGACGGGACGGATGCGCCGCTCCAGGTCGTACAGTCCAACCGCGTGGAGATCGTTTCGCTCGAATTTGAGTGCGTGCTGCCAGTCGATCTGGTCGGTCAGCGAATACCACGTGAAACCCTGTATCGGGATTCCTGAACTCCGGAGGGCGAGCACATCGTTCCACTGGCTCGTCAGCCAGTCGACTGCGTGCCGGCTCACGCGATTCGTTTCACAGTGGAAAAGCGGTATCCGGTATCGCTCGTAGTATTCGGCCGCGAGCGAAAGGAATCCACTTCCCTTCCACTTTGTGGTGGTGCGGCCAGTGCTGCAGACGCGGTGCTCGCAGGTAGGGTAATAGTCCATTCCCAGCCACCGCTGCCCAACCGCGCGCTTTTCGCGGAAGAAGCTCAGATCGTTGGATGAGACTCCGTTTTCATTCAGGAGCCCAGCCATTCCTGGAGAGAGCTCGTGCCCGAGTGTGAGATCGAGAGAGAGATACTTGAATGCATTTTCGCGAGCGGCGTTCGCTTTGGCCGCCTTTCCCGCAGGGTGAAACTGCTCCATCGACTCGCTCTGAACGATGATCGCATCTGGCCGCTCAGCCAGAATAGCGTCGACCGCCAGCTCGTGCGCCATGCACAGGTTCCGGAGCGCACGGATGAAGGAGGCCTCGGTGGCGAGACGTTCATTCCAGAATCCGCGGAATGCGGAAAAGCTCGCGCAGATGAAGATCTCGTTGACCGGCGTGTAGTACCGGACCCAGGGATAGCGTCTCGCGAAGGCACGCGCGTAGTTGGCAAACAGCACCGGAAACGCGGGATCCTGAAAGCCGCCAAGCCAGTCCGGAACCCCGAAATGACAGAGGTCGGCAATCACCTCGATCCGCATGTCGCGCAACATGTGCATCGGACCGTCGGAGCTCGACCAGTCGAAGCGGTCGGGCGCGGGATGCGTCCTGTAGTACGCCGGCCCATAGCGGAGGGCATTGATTCCGAGCTCACGGACGAGAGAGAAGTCCTCCGCGTAGCGCTCGTAGTGCCCGCACTTGGCCATCTGATCTATCCGGGCACCACCCGCGATTGTCGGATAGCTGTTCTCGATGCCGGTCGAGAAGAAAAAGGGAGGCTGCATGAGGAAGGCGAGGCGTCGCGAATACGGAGGGAAAGAAGCTCGGGAAATCGTGACTCGAAGAGCCTACGTGCGGCGTCGCGATTTCGCAACAGAAATGTTTTTTGCTTTTCTTCTGTTTGACGATGCCCGATGCCAGTAAATACCGGGCCTGGAGATGCTATGGATGTTGATCGACGCGAGCACCGGAGCTCGCGTCGGTAAGCCAGACCCGGGGAACACGCTTGAACGCCGATTCATATTCGCTGGCGATCTGGTCACCCGCTGCAGCGAGGGCCTCACGCGTCCCGATCGCGATCGCGCATCCTCCCCACCCTGCTCCGGTGAGTCTTGCACCCTCGACACCTTCAGCGCGTGCCGCGCGATCGACGAACCAGTCGAGCTCCGGCGAGGAGCACTCGTATCGATCCCGCAGCGAGTCGTGAGACTCGTACAGCAGGTTACCTGCGATTGTCCCCGCTTCACGGAGCTGCCGGACGGCCGTCTGCACACGGCGGGCTTCAGTCGCGACATGGAGTGCACGCATGCGGAGCGTCGCGGGCAGGCTCGAGGCATCGATCTCGTCGGGAGAGGCGGACGCGAGATTGTCGAGTGCCGGGTTCGCCTGCCGCAACAGGTACAGAGCCTCGGTACATTCGGCGCGGCGGGTATTGTACTCTGAGCTGCGGAGAGACCGCTCGACGGCAGTGTCGAAAATCAGAACCGATGAGCCAAAGGGAACGTCCTCCGTTTCGGCGGTATCGCACCAGATATGGAGGGCCGCTCCTTCGCTGCAGAGTGCCGACGCAAACTGATCCATGATGCCACACTCGACTCCGACGAAGGTGGTCTCCACCCGCCAGGCCTGAAGCGCGAGCTCCTTGAGCGACTCGTTGCCTTGGGCGAGGGCCGCGTATGCGCAGGCGGCTGCGACTTCCAGCGCAGCTGATGAGCTGAGCCCCGCCCCCGCGGGCACGTCGCCGGCGACGGCGAGATCGACGGCTGGCAGCGTACGTCCTGTAACCGTTGCAAGACCGCTGATGTAGTCCCACCATCGACCGGCTCTTGCAGGATGAGGGGAGGTGAATTCGCCGGTGTCTTCTTCATTGGCGGACACGGCGACGCTCCTCCCCGAGCCATTCGGGCGCATCGCTATCGAGGTGCGGCGGCCGATCGCGATCGGCAGGACTTCGCCCCCGTTGTAGTCGGTGTGCTCGCCGATCAGGTTCACCCGTCCCGGGGCGGACGCTACGACGAGCGGCTCGTCGCCGAAAGTGCTTCGAAAGAGGTCAGCCGCGCTGTCTGGAACCATTGCGTTCAAATCCCGTAGATTCAGCAGTCATTTCACACCACACATATGTCTTCGCAGCGCACACTCTTCTCGCTCGCCGCACTGCCGCTCCTACTGGCAGTCCGTCTTCCCGCACAAACACTGCCCGCCGGGCTCAGCTACCCTCTAGCTACCCGCGGTTCACAGGTCGACGACTATCACGGAACCCGGGTAGCGGATCCATATCGCTGGCTCGAGGACACCGATTCTCCCGAGACAAGAGCATGGGTCGAGGCCGAGAACCGCGTCACGTTCGGTTATCTCGCGACGATTCCCGAGCGCGCCGCGATCAAAAACCGCCTCACTCAAGTCTGGAACTATCCAAAGTATTCGGCGCCAGGCAAGGCCGGGGACAAGCTTTTCTTTTTCGAGAACAGCGGCCTGCTCAACCAGAGCATACTCTATGTAAAGGATGGCAACCACCCGGCCCGGGTGCTGCTCGATCCAAACACACTCTCCGCAGATGGTACGGTCGCGCTGTCCGTGGCCACTGAGTCGCCGAACGGCAGGCTCCTCGGCTATTCGGTTTCCCGCAGCGGCTCGGATTGGCAGGAAGTCCGCGTTCGGGATGTCGAAACGGGTCGCGACATGCGGGACACGCTCAAGTGGGTAAAGTTCTCGGGTATTTCCTGGACCAGGGACAACAAGGGGTTTTTCTACTCGGGTTACGAAGCCCCGGCCGGGGGTAATACCCTGACCGATGCCAATCGCAATCAGCGACTGTATTACCATCGGCTCGGCACGCCGCAGTCCGCGGATCCTGTCATTTTTGACAGAAAGGACAAGCCGAACTGGCTCTACGACGCCGAGGTCACTGATGACGGCACGTTTGCGATCATCACGATTTACGAGGGCACCGATGTCCGTACCCGCCTCTATTACATCTTTCTCGACAACCCGAAGAAACCGGTCATCAACGCACCGGTCGTGCGGCTGATCGACAGGCTGGACGCCGAGTATCAGTTCGTTCACAACGCCGGCGATTATTTCCTGGTTCGCACGGATCTTGGTGCCCCGAAGGGCCGGCTCGTCCAAATCGACATCAACAACCCGCAGCCCAATCGATGGGTCACGGTGCTGCCCGAGAACCGGGATGCGCTGCAATCCGTCAACATCGCGGGTGAGAAGATCGTCGCGATGTATCTCCAGGATGCACACTCAAGTCTGCGCCTGTACGGCATGCCGAATCTCAGCGATCCACGCCGCAGCCGTGGCACATCCGGCCCGGGGGGACGCCTCGAGGGGCCAAGCGGACAGGAGCGCGCGCGCGCTGCGGGTTCTGATCCGCGCACGATTTCCGCACCGGGGTACCCGTTTCTGGGGGAGATCCCGCTTCCCGGGATCGGATCCGTCAGCCAGATCCGCGCGAAGCCGAAAGACAACGACCTGTTCTACTCATTCGTCTCGTATCTCTACCCGAGATCCGTGTTCAAGTACGACATGAAGCGTCGCACCAACGAGGTGTACAAGGCGCCGAAGCTCACGATCGACCTGACGCAGTTCGAGACGAAGCAGCTCTTCTTCAAGAGCAAGGACGGAACGCGCGTCCCGATGTTCGTGACGATGAAGAAGGGGCTCGCGCTCGACGGCACGAATCCCACGATCCTGTATGGATACGGCGGATTCAACATCTCCGAGACGCCCGGCTTCTCGCCGGCGAACCTCGTGTGGCTGGAGATGGGAGGCATCTATGCTGTTGCCAACATCCGTGGAGGTGGTGAGTACGGGAAGGAGTGGCACGAAGGCGGAATGCTCGACAAAAAGCAGAACGTTTTCGACGACTTCATCGCCGCCGCCGAGTACCTGATACAGGAGAAGTACACGTCGACGCCGAAACTCGCGATAACCGGGGGATCGAATGGAGGGCTGCTCGTCGGTGCGGTGATGGCGCAGCGCCCGGAGCTGTTCGGCGCGGCGCTTCCGGCGGTTGGGGTGATGGACATGCTGCGTTTTCACAAGTTCACGATCGGGGGCGCGTGGACCTCGGACTACGGGTCGCCGGATGATCCGAAGCAGTTTCAGGTGCTCCGTGCATATTCGCCACTTCACAACCTGAAGCCGGGGACTAAGTACCCCGCCACCATGATTACGACGGCCGATCATGATGATCGAGTCGTGCCCGGTCATTCGTTCAAGTTCGCTGCGACTCTACAGGCAGCTCAGGGTGGAACAGCTCCGGTACTGATAAGGATTGAGACGAAGGCTGGACATGGAGCTGGCAAGCCGACGACAAAGCAGATAGAGGAAGCAGCTGACAAGTTCGCGTTCCTGGTAAAGAACCTGAAGATGACGGTTCAGCTTCCTTGACAGGATCCGCACTCGCGCTCTTCGATCAGATACTCATCGCAGTTCGTTACGTTGTGTTTGCCGCAGCGGCGGTTTTCGCCGTGTTTTGCCTGATCGACTGGCTCGTGCGTACACGGCGAATAAATCTCTTCGGCTCTCTCGCGCGGTTTGCCCGCGCGAAGGTCGATCCGCTACTCGACCCGATCGAGCGGAGGGTCGTGCGCGCGGGAGGAAATCCGTCGACTGCGCCGCTGTGGGGCCTGGCCGCCGTCGTGATCGGCGGAATACTTCTCATCAGCCTGCTCGATTTTCTCCGCGCGGAGATTATGGGGCTCGCGTTCGCGGTCGAGAGTGGGCCTGGTGGAATATTTCGTCTTCTCGTCGCGTGGACGTTCGATCTTCTTAGAATTGCGATTCTCGTCCGGGTAGTGAGCTCATGGCTGCCGATCTCTCCCTATTCGCCATGGATCAGGTGGGCGTACGCCTTGAGCGAGCCGGTGCTGCGCCCGTTGCGGCAGGTCATCCCGGCCATGGGCCCTCTCGACATCACGCCGATTATCGCGTATTTCCTCCTCGGTTTCCTGCAGGGAGCAGTGCTCCGGATGCTGTGACTGGTCGAGCAAGAAGGACGGGAATGGGATGACAATGATTCTGGTGGTCGGACCCGACGCCGCACTCCTCGAGGGAGTTGCGCAGACGCTGGTCGGTGCGGGTCACAAGGTGGTGGTCGCGAAGGACATCGATGAGGCAATGGAGACGCTCCGCGGAACCCGCCCGCTTGTGGCACTCGTGGATTGCGACGAGCTCATCAGGGGTAGCTCCGTTTTCAGGATGTCGCTCGCACAGGGAGGAGCGCTCCTCGCGTTCCACTGCGACGATGCGGAGCCCGTTGCTCTTCCTTTCCCGATTAAAAGGGCGACGCTGGCCGAGCTGCGGCTTCCATTGGAGCGACAGCGGCTTCTCGCACTCATCCGATATGTCGAGTCCCGTGCTCGCGCTGCAGGGCGGGAGTCACCGGACGAAGCAAGTTCCGAAGCGAACGCTCACCCGCGCTGAGGCGCCAGTCACGCGACCGTCGCAAATCGCAAGAGAGAGGACGCCGGCACAGCTGTGCCGATCACTCTGCGAGCCCATCGTCCCGGTGACATCGGCTGGGTAATCCAGCGGCACGGTGAGATCTACGCCGACGAGTATGGTTGGGACGTCCGCTTCGAGGCACTCGTTGGTGAGATAGCTTCGCGGTTTCTACGCGACAACGACCCGGCGTGCGAGCGGTGCTGGATCGCTGAGCGGGACGGAGTTAGAGTCGGGTGCGTATTTCTCGTGAAGCGATCGAAAACGATAGCACAGCTGCGGATGCTGCTCGTCGAGCCATCGGCGCGCGGATCGGGGCTGGGGCAGCGGCTGGTCGCCGAGTGTATCGCGTTCGCGCGTTCGGCGGGCTACAGGAAAATGCGGCTCTGGACGAATGACGTACTCATCTCCGCGCGCAGAATCTACGAAGCCGCGGGCTTTCGGTTGATCGACGAGGAGCGCCACGTCAGCTGGGGCAAGCCTCTTACCTCGCAGACGTGGGAGATGAAGCTCTAATTCTTTGCGTTCCCTGCGTTCCCTGCGTTCGCTGCGTTCCCTGCGGTAAAACGGCTTTGCATCGCACGTGCTAACCAACATCTGCCGCCGCGGCTCTTCCCGCCGCACGACCGGAAAAAATGCATCCGCCGAGGAACGTGCCCTCCAGTGCGCGGTATCCGTGCATTCCGCCACCGCCGAAACCCGCAACCTCACCTGCAGCGTAGAGGCCTGGAATCGGCGCGTGATCCGGCCCAAGTACCCTCGCTGAAAGATCAGTCTCCAGACCGCCAAGCGTCTTTCGAGTCAGGATGTTGAGCCGCACTGCGATCAGCGGACCCGCATGCGGATCGAGAAATTTATGCGGCTTCGCCACTCGAATCAGCCTGTCACCGATATAGTTCCTCGCACCGCGCAGCGCCGCGATCTGAAGATCCTTGGTGTAAGGATTATCCATCTCGCGGTCACGAGCCATCACTTCCCTCTCGACGCGAGCAGGATCGAGCAATGGAGTCGTCGTCAATGCGTTCATGCGGCGTACGAGATCCTTCAAATCACGCTCGACGATGAAATCAGCGCCCTTCTCCATGAACGCGCGAACCGGTGCAGGCGCCCCACCGCGTCCTCGGCGCAGAACGGCCCGTATGCTCTTTCCGGTCAGATCGGGATTCTGCTCGGAGCCGGACAGGGCAAACTCTCTCTCGATGATCTTCTGCGTGAGAATGAACCACGTGTGCTCGTGGCCAGTCTGCATGATGTGCGCAAGCGTGCCCAGCGTGTCGAAGCCGGGAAATAGCGGAGCCGGAAGACGGTGGCCCAGGGCGTCGAGCCAGAGTGACGAAGGGCCGGGAAGAATCCTGATCCCGTGATTCGGCCAGAGAGGGCTCCAGTTGCGGATGCCCTCGACATAATGCCACATGCGATCGCGATTGATGAGGCGTCCGCCGATGGACTCCACGATTCCGAGCATTCTGCCGTCGACGTGATCGGGAACTCCCGAAAGCATGTGCGCAGGAGGCGCGCCAAGACGCGCGGGCCAGTTCCTGCGCACAAGCTCGTGGTTCGCTCCGATCCCGCCCGAAGCGACGATGACCGCCTGCGCCTTCAGCTCGAACTCCCCGACGACAACCCTCGAGCTCCTGATTCCCCGCGATGACTCGCTCGACTCGAGGATCTCGCCACGAACTCCGTCAACCGTACCCTTGGAAAGGGTGAGCGCATTTACTCTATGGCGGAACTTGAGTGTCACGAGCCCGCGCGCTTCGGAGTCGCGAACGAGTCGAACGAAGGGATCGATCACACCTGGCCCCGTGCCCCATGTCACGTGAAACCGCGGAACCGAATTACCAGGACCAGTCGCGCAATGGCCCCCGCGCTCGGCCCAGCCGACGACAGGGAAGAATCTGATGCCGCGCTGATGCAGCCACGCACGCTTCTCACCCGCGGCGAATGCGACATACGCTTCCGCCCATTTTCGCGGCCAGTGGTCCTCTTTTCGGTCGAACTCCGCGGTACCCAGCCAATCCTGCCAGGCGAGATCGAACGAATCGCGGATTCGAAGCCGGCGCTGCTCGGGCGAATTTACCAGGAAGAGTCCGCCGAGGGACCAGAACGCCTGGCCACCCAGGCTTTGTTGGGGCTCCTGGTCGAGAACGATCACGCGTTTGCCGGCTTCCGCCAGCTCCGCGGCCGCAACGAGGCCGGCAAGCCCGCTGCCGACAACGATCACATCAGCCGACTCGGTCATCGGTTGAGAATACGCTCGCCGCTCACCGGGCGACATGCCACATTTCTTTTTTGGTCCGACCTTTCGCTGATGCCGCTAATGAGAATTTCTATCGTTGTTCGCGCGAGTGCTGCGCTCGGAGCCGGGGTGTTTGGTGCTGGTGGATGTGGCACGGGGTCGGCAGCGGTCTCAGCGCCTGAAACCGCACCGGCTCCGGCAGTAGGGACGGGGCCTGCACCAAACCCTGCCGCAGCGCAGGTGTCAGCGACATTGTCGCCCACCGAACGCGCGATCGTAGCCGGCGTCGACACTCGGAGCGCAGAAGGGCTCGCTCTCCTCGAGCGGCTGGTGAATATCAACAGCGGCACCATGAACTTCGCCGGTGTGCGCCAGGTCGGCGCGATACTCCGGCAGGAGCTGGACGCCCTTGGCTTCCAGACGCGCTGGGTTGACGGCTCTCCATTCAATCGAGCCGGTCACCTCGTCGCCGAACGTACCGGGTCGGGCCCCCGGCTTCTGCTGATCGGACATCTCGACACCGTATTCGACCCCACGAGCCACTTTCAGAAGTACGAAAAGGTCACTGACAGCACCGCACGCGGCCCTGGAGTAATCGACATGAAAGGCGGTGACGTGATCATGCTCCAGGCGCTGAAAGCACTCCGTGCGGCAGGAGTGCTCGAGAGCATGAGCATCACCGCCGTTTTCTCCGGTGACGAGGAGGACGCGGGGCGCCCGCTGGAAGTCGCGAGGGCCGACCTGATCGCTGCCGCAAAAAAATCCCGCTACGCGATTGGTTTCGAGGATGGCTCCGGCGATCCGAGGACCGCCGTCATCTCGCGCCGCGGGACCAGCTCATGGATTCTGACCTCGACCGGAACACCGGCGCACTCTTCACAGATCTTTCGTGCGGATATTGGCGCCGGTGCAATCTTCGAGTCTGCACGCGCACTCGATCAGCTGAGAAGCCGCCTCAGCTCGCAGCAGTACCTGACGTTCAACCCGGGATATGCGATCGGAGGGACTGACATTCGCACGGATTCGACGCAGCCCGGAGGCATCGCATTCGGAAAGACGAATGTCATCGCGAAAGCAATGCGTGTGACGGGCGACATTCGTGCGCTGTCACCGGAACAGCTTGCCCGCACCAAGACCGCAATGCTCTCCATCGCTGCGGCGTCCCTGCCACGGACGAGCTCCACGATAGTTTTCGATGACGGCTATCCGCCACTCGCTCCAACGGAGGGGAACCGCAGACTCCTTGCGACCTACGACAAAGTGAGTCGCGATCTCGGTTACTGGCCGGTGGTTGCAGTCGATCCGATGAGAGCCGGCGCGGCAGACGTCTCGTTTGCAGCTCCGCACATCACCGCGGCGCTCGACGCAATCGGGCTCGCCGGCTGGGACGACCATACCGACAAGGAAACTGCGGATCTCAGAATGTTCGTCCCGCTGACCCAGCGCGCCGCGTTGTTTCTCTATCGGCTGAGCACTGCGGCTCCGCAATAGGTTCACGCAGCGGCGCAGCGGGTCAGTCCGAACTGGTTACCTGTTTCGAGAGATCTGCCGCACCAGTCGCGATCAGCTCGCGCAGCACTCCTTCGTCGACGGCATCCAGGGTCTTGATGTACAGGCACGATACGCTCCTTGAATGCTCTCCAAGTCTCTTCAGCAGCTTCGCGTAGTGGCTGTACCCCGCCATCAAATACAGTGCAAGGTACTGTTTGCGTGGAGAAAAGCCGGCAAGGAACCAGTCGTTCAGCTTTCCGCGGGCGGTCTCGTACCGATAACTGCCGAACCCTACAATAGCCGGCCCCCACATCTCCGGCTCAGCGCCAGTGGCCTCTTTCATGATCGACAAGAGTCGGCGGGAATCCTTTCGCCGTCGCTCGTCCGTCAATCCATCGATAAAATCTTCGACGCTCGCGTTGGTTCGCTGAGTCTTGAGCTCCCCCCTGGCCATTCAATCCTCTCCTGAAGTAGCGGGTACATAATAGATATGAAGCTGAAGTTCGTCACGCAGTGGGCCCTCCTCTTCGTTTCCGGAACCGCCGCCCCCGAACCCGTGGCATCCGGGTCTGGAACGCCAGCGCCGCCCATTGCCCGCCAAGTCATCCCCGGAATCACTGTACTGCTCACCGATTCGATCGCTCTGATTCGCGGGAAGCGCGTCGGCCTGATCACGAATCACACTGGTCGTGACGAGCGAGGCCACACTACCATCGATCTACTTCACAACGCACCGGGCGTTCGCCTAACCGCGCTATTTGCGCCGGAGCATGGCATTCGCGGATCAGCCGAGGGCGGCGCTTTGATCCGCGGCAGTGTCGATGAGGCGACGGGCGTGACGATCTATTCACTGTACGGCGACACGAAAGTCCCCTCGCCACGCATGCTCGCGGAAGTCGACGTTCTCGTCTATGACATTCAGGACGTAGGCGCCCGTATGTACACCTACGTGTGGACGATGGCCCTCGCGGCCGAAGCCGCGAAGAAGGCAGGAAGGAAGTTCATCGTGCTCGACAGGCCGAACCCGATCCGCGACGACATCGTCGAAGGCGGCGGAATCGAGCGCGCTTACCGCACGTTCACGGGCCTGCACGACATTCCTCTCCGGTATGGGCTCACACCTGGCGAGCTCGCAATCTACCTCGCCGGCACCGGAACGATCGACGCCGATGTCACCGTGATCCCGATGCGAGGCTACACGCGCTCGATGTGGTGGGAAGACACAGGTCTCGAGTGGATCAGCCCGTCCCCGAACATTCGTGATACCGAAGCGGCGCTGCTTTATCCGGGACTGTCGTTCTTCGAGGCTACGAATGTCAGCGAAGGACGCGGGACGGAGGAACCTTTCCGCCTGGTTGGCGCTCGCTGGCTGACTGATGCACCGGCAATTGCGAAAACTATGAACGCGAGGCGTCTCGCCGGTGTGAGGTTCGAAGCTGTGTCGCGGAAGATCGCCCGCGGAGAGAAGTTCGGAGGCGAAACCATTCCGATGGTCCGGATTGTCGTCACCAATCGCGATGGCGTTCGCTCCGCCGCTGTTGGCGCGCACCTGCTTCGCGAAGTCTACTCGCGACATCCGACGCAGTTTCGCTGGAAGGACCGCGGAATCGAGGAGCTCTCCGGCTCCCGCGCCTTGAGAAATGCCGTCCAGCACGGAGGAATCGAGTCCGTGCTCGGTGCCTGGCGTGCCGAATCCGCGAGGTTCGCGAAGGAATCCGCCCGATTCAGGCTGTACTGAAAAAGGGAGCCAAATTTCGATGGACATGAGTGACTGGTCGGAGGAGCTCTTTTATCTCCTCAAGAAAGTCGGGAAATCAGCGGGGTCAGCAGCAAGAGCCGTAAAGTCCGCGCTCGACGACGATCCGCACGAGATTCTGTGTTACCGCGGGTTTGCGAATTCCACGACCTCATGGGTGTATGGGCGGGTAATCGAGCGGCGTAATTTCGGTGCGAGCACCGAAGGCGATTCGACTCTGCGCAACCTCCTCAACACATATCGCCGCGCCGACAGTGATCCGCTCCCGTTTGCGGCCGTAACTCTCATCCTCGGAGAGTCGCGCATTCCATTGACCGCGGACGACGAAGGCTACTTCGGCGGTTTGCAGCAGGCCTACCCGCCGGCGTCGGACAACGAATGGGTGGAGTACTCGGCCGAGATGAACACAGCGCCGCTCCCTGACACTCCACGGACCAGCGCGAAAGGTGAGATTCTCAACCTCGCGCCGACTGCGAAGTTTGGCGTTATCAGCGACATCGACGACACCGTGATTCAGTCGCGCGTCTCGAGCTTCATTCAAGCCGCGCGCACTGTAATGCTCGGAAATGCGCGCACACGGCTTCCCTTCCCGGGTGTCGCTGCGTTTTATCGTGCACTCCGCGAAGGATCGGGAGGCGATGAAAAGAATCCGATCTTCTACGTGTCGAGCAGCCCGTGGAACATCTACGATGTGATCTCGGAGTTCATGGAGCTCCAGCACATTCCGAAGGGACCGCTCATGCTCCGCGATTGGGACATCGGGCTCGGTTCGCTAGCCGGATCGCGCCACTTCGACCATAAGGCAATCGCGATTCGAAATATCCTTGGAGTGTTTCCGTCACTCCCATTCATTCTTATCGGAGACAGCAGCCAGCACGATCCGGAGATCTATCGCCAGATTGTGAAGGAGTTTCCCGGACGCATACACGCGATCTACATTCGCGACGTAACACGTTCTCCCGAACGCTCCTCCTCAGTGAAGAAGCTGGCGGATGAGATAATCGCCGCCAACTCGACTCTGGTGCTGGCCGACGACACACTCGGCGCAGCGAGACACGCAGCCAGGTGCGGGTGGATAACAGACAAGGCACTACCGGACGTCGGCGAAGAGAAGCGGGCGGACGAGGGCGCCGAAGGCAGCAAGGCACCAGCACCTGACGGTGGCAAGCCCGGCACTGGTACCCCGCCTACAGTCATTGGAAATCGATCATAAAAAATGGAAAAGCTCAGCGCGGGGATCCGGGCTGCGGCGCTCCCGCGGTAAGAGCCAGCGCCAGACGCTCCGCCTGCCGAGGGCTCGAAGTCACGACTACAGCTGCGAGATTGGCCGAGCGAATGAGGGTTGGCGTCGACTCCCAGACCACGGCCGTCGACCCGCGCGGAACGACGAGCACTGTGTCGAGTCCGGCCATGTCCTTATCGAGCTCGGATGCAGTGGCGTAGATAAAGATCTCCAGCCGTGCACGGCCGAGCGTATAGACCCGTGGCTTTACGCTGAACCCCGGCCGTGCTGGCGCCTTGCCTTCGACCTGCTTTGCAACGAAACCCGACTGCCGCAGACGCCGCTCGACACTGCAGACTGCCCACAGTCCAGTATGCGGGCACTCGCTGGCCGTGTCGCCTGCGGTGACTTTGGGCGCCTCGGCCAAGGGCGCAGTCTGCTTGCCAACAGGTGCAGCGTCACCCCGCGAGGGCGCCTCCCTGCGGCTACAGGCGACGAGAAGAAAGGACAGCAGAGCGATTCCCGTCGCTCGCGGTGTGCTCATCGAACGTCGACCCTACTGAACGCCCTCGCCTTTCATCCGGTCGAGCTTCTTCAGATCGAGCTTTCCCAGCGCGTTCTTCAGAGCGTCCATGTCGACATCGCTGCCCGAGACTTCGGCGACGAACCGGTTACCCACCAGTACGCTGATCTCGCCCGACTTCGAAAGCTTCTCATACTTCTCGTGTGACTTGAAGCCGTTGAAGTTCGAGGTCTTCTCGTAGCCCGTGTCTGATTCGCGATCCATCTCCGTCGCGGCCCAGGCGTACGTCGCCATTCCCGCCAGTCCCGACATGCTCCCGATGTCCGTGATCTTGATCGTCATCGACGCGCCCTTGTCATTGGAGTACCGTCCTTCCGCATTCGAGATCTGCATGCCCATTGCTGCGGTCTTCTCGCCGGTCGCGTCGTTTCGCTTGAGCCCCGCAACTTCATCGGGCAGCATGTCTTTCAATACCTTGTAGTCGACGGTCTCCACTTTCTTTCCGCCGTTGGCAGCGCCGACCGCGGCGCCAATAGCATTCATGGCGTCGGCCATGTTGGCCGTTCCATTCTTCGTTGCCTCTTCGAGCTTCCTGCTCGCCTCGGTCAAGTTCTTCGCCGTCTCTTCCGCGGCCTTTTGCTCCCGGCTCTTGCATCCGGCAGTGAGGGCAAGCGAAAGCGTTAGCAGGATCAGTCCTGACTTTGCAGACATTAACTCCTCCTCGGGATTGGGATGTTCGCCGCGACGAGAATATGGCGTAACCGTCAGCTAATCAACAATCGGCTCGGGCAGGGCCGTGATCGACAGAGCATCGACTGTTGGCCGAGAAGGAGTAAGCAGCCGCCGATGATAGTCGATCTGGCCAAGGTGGTACGCAAGGTGAACCGCAAGATGGACGAGGAAATCGCCGGTGGTTACGCGCCTGGGAGGCTGCCCGATCGCAAGGGGAAAGACTGAATCGATCCCGGAGGTGTCCAGTTGCGAGAGTGCCTCATCGACATCTTTTATCGTGGCTTCGACCTCAGCGCGCAGCTGAGCGCGAGACACTCCCCGCGTTGCGAACTCAGCGTCACGGTTCCGCGTGTACCGGGAGCCGCCGAGTGTTGAGCCGACGAAGTGGCGAAGGTTACCGGCGAGGTGCAGGACCAGGTTGCCAGCGGAGTTGCTGATTCCGGCGGGTGTGAGCCACAGCGACTCATCGTCGGGGTAGGCGTCGATCTCGCCTTGAAGTGTGCGCAGCTCGCGGACGATTGCCATCCACACCGCGTCGCGCAAACGGGAGTTATCTGGCACGCACCAACGATAACGAATCTTCCTTCGGCGGGGGTGCTGGGGGTGTTGAGTCCACGGGCGGAGTGGGCGGCGGCGCCGGTCGCGGTCGGTCGGCCCGTCTCCGTTCCGCCGGCGGGATGGTATCTACCTTCGGCACCGGAACCTCGCGACTAACCGAATCGTCCTCGATCTCGACCGAGTCCTCGCCCGAGATTTCTACGGCGTCAGGGTCGTCGACAACCTGCATGTCGTGTGTTCCTTCCATCGGCAGCTGCATCATCATGGTATCCGCAATCATCCCCGGCTCCGCGAATGCCGCCATCAGCTGCCCGTAATCGAACGCTCCTCCGCAAGGCTCACGAGGCTCCGTGCCCGCGAGAAATACCTCGCGAAGGGCCGGCCCACATCCTTCGCGCCAGACTCGTCCCGTCGCAGCGTCGACATCGACAACGCTGACGCCGCCGGGTGGTGCGAGGTCTCCATGCGAGTGAGGCACCCGGCTCATGTATTCGGCCCACACTGGCACCGCGGCCTCCCCCGACGACATCCGAAGCGGCCTGCCATCGTCGAAACCAACCCAGACTGCGGTCAGAAGATCCGGCGCATAACCAACGAACCAGGCGTCGCGATAGTTGCTCGTCGTACCGGTCTTCCCCGCGACATAACCGAGCCCCCATTGATTCAGGCCGGCGGCAGTGCCGCGCATGACGACACCTCGCATCAGGGAATGCATCACGAACGCGACAGCCGGATCCATCGCCTCGCTCCGCTGCACCGGAGAGGTGAACAGCTCGCCTCCGTCGCTGCCTTCCACTTTCTCTATGAGATGAGGCTCGATCCTCGTGCCGAGGTTGGGGAAGATGCTGTATGCGGCAATGAGCTCGCGCATCGTGACATCATCAACTCCAAGCGCGATCGCAGGTGTCTCCGACAGATCTCCCGAGATTCCGGCGCTGTTCAGCACCCCGCGCACGCGCTCGACCCCGACCTGTGCGGCGACCTTGACCGCGGGAACGTTCAGCGATTTCTCGAACGCTTCACGCACCGTCACTGGTCCGCGAAATTGCTGGTCGTAATTCTTCGGCTCCCACGTCCTGTTGCTCGCGAGGCGAATCTGGACCGGCGCATCCTCGATGATCGAAGACGGTGTCACCGACCGCGACTCGATCGCCGCTGCATACGTGAACGGCTTCGCGGCGGATCCGGGTTGACGGCGCATCTTCCGCGTCCGGTCGAACTGTGAACGGCGGAAATCGGACCCGCCGACGAGTGCGCGGATTCCGCCGCCTCGTGGCTCTACACTCAGCAGCGCTCCCTGCAGCGGCTTCTTTCTCTGAAGCCAGCCGTGACTTCGGCGGAGACGCTGCGTTCCGTTTCTTACCGCTGCTTCGGCTGCGACCTGCATTCCGCGGTCGACGGCGGTGTAGATCCTGAGTCCCCCGGCGCTCAGGTGGCGCGCACCGATTTTGTCGATGAACTCCTGCCGCACCGCCGCGAGCAGATAAGGATACGGTCGCGGCCTGCGCTTCCCGGGATCGAACTCCGCACTCGATGCAACCGCTCGGTCATGCTCGGCCTTGTCGATCCATTTTTTCTGGAGCATGACGCCGAGTACCGCATTACGACGCTGCCTTGCGATTCGAAGCCGCTCATCGGGATTGTCGCGGTTCGGAGCGCGAATCATTCCGGCAATCAGCGCTGCTTCGCCTGGAGTGAGCTTCTCCGGTGCCTTGCCGAAGTAAACGCGCGCTGCTTCACCGAGTCC
>DATAIM010000274.1:0-7597 GCA_036262655.1 Gemmatimonadaceae bacterium
GAGGCGGGACATCGCGTTGAGGGCGGGCACCGCATCCGTCGTTTTGAAGGAGACGCCGCGCTCCGATGCAATACCGCGCAGAAGAGACTCGGTGGTGGGATTGGCGGTTACGTAGAAAGTGCCTGCGGGGAGCCGCGAGCCGGCAACGGTTGCGGCCTCAGTAAGCGTATACACTTCCTGTCCGCTCTTGAGAAGCCGATTCGCGGCGGCGAACGCGTCGTTGGAGCTTCGCGTCCATGAGTACCACGCAGCCGCAGCATGACCCGTGGGCCTCGCCGCGGCGCCAGCTCCGACTGTTCCTGCCGGCGTCGGGGCGAACCCCGTGAGTCTCACGAACGGTCCGGTGAAACGATCGAGTATGCGGTCGAAGTGAACACCCATCTGGTATGCCAGTGTCCACCCGGCGACGTCATAAGGCGGAGTCGGCGGACCACCTGGATACGGAATGTCGTCGGGATGATTCTGCGGCTCGAACATATCGAGTACGTGCGGCCTGAACGCCTGCGCCGTCATCACTACGTACGAGCCTTCCGGATACGACTTGCCTCCGACGATGAAGGGCTTCGTCGCCCGCTCGATCGCCACTCCGTTTTTTACCAGCGTGTTGATGAACCTGACCGCCGTAGCGAAGTCTGCCTGGTTCGAGGGAATGATGTAACCGCGGGGATCGCGCTTCTCTGGATCATGAAGAATGCGAAGATAGTCCTCCGCTTTTGCCGGGGTGCGGTCGGCGCGGTTCTTCTCGAAGGCCGTCTTGACCGCACTCACCTTTTGCGGGGTCACGGTCCACGTGTCCCGGCTTCCACGATCGATCGAGTTTTTGCCCATTCGCCAGGCATTGAAAAGAAAGTCCTCGCGATGCTTCGACGCGACGTCCATGACAGCGCGATTCGCGGACAGCTCGTACGCGATCGATTGCGCAAAGTGCCATTTCTGCGGCATCACGGGCCACGGGGTACTCCCACTCGGTAAAAGGCGATCGGGGACAATCGCAATCTCGCTCGGTGTCGGATTCCCGAAGGTTTCAGTGAGAAGGCCCACCATGTTGTGGAAGTAGGGGGTCGTCCGAAGGCCGCCGTTCCACCACGTGGAGAAGCTCGCCCCGTTGCGCATGGTCGCTCCGGGTTTCCCCTCCTGAATGAAACGATTATGGATCGCTGCACCGATCAGGTCGATGCTGACGGGAATCAGCGGATCGAGGTTGTAGTTGAAGGGGTCGCGGAAAGGAGGAGCGAATAGAACGGTTCCGGCGGGTCCGGTCTGATGATGGTTGTAAACGATCTGCGGATACCATGCACGGTAAAGAATGCTGTCGACCGCCCGCGTCTCGGGCTGTGACGCCATGTACGAGTCGCGGTTGTTGTCGTGGCCTGCGTACTTCTGGTACAGGCGTGGCACGCCCTGAAGCGAGCGCATAGTCGGGACTGAATCGCGCATGTACCAGCTGGAAACGAGGTCCATACCGTCCGGATTCACCAGTACCGCGAGGAGGATATTATCGCGAAGGAACCGCTGCGTCTCGGGGTCATCGCGACTGACCATCTCGTAGACCCACTCGATGAGCTGCTGCGCACCGAGCGTCTCTGTTGCGTGGAGACCTCCATCGATCCAGACGATCGCCTTCCCCTCCCTGGCCAACGCCCGTGCCTGCTCCTCCGTCAACCCCTCGGCCCGGGTGAGCTTTCGCGAGATGTCCTGATAACGGCCGATTTTCCTGAGGTTTTCGGGGGCGGAGATCACGGCCATGACCATCGGGCGTCCCTCTGCTGTCGTACCGATGCGCTCGAGTCTCATGCGGTCGGACTCCCGGTCCAACCGCTCCCAGTACCGCAGAAGCTGCTGATAGTTGGCGAGGAAATAGTCCTCGCCGATGTTGTGGCCGAACTCCTTGAGAGGAGACGTGATTTTAGACTGGGCGCCCGCGACGGCGGCGGCAAAAGGGAGGAAGAACGCGACCGACAAAAACGTGCGACGAGGAATCATTTCCCGGAGCTCAAGGTGGATTCTGTAAAACTACCCGAGCGGCGGGGGTCAATGGAATGCTGGACGCGGACACAATAGTGGGTCGGTTTGCCGCTAGCCCTTGGGGAGGATTGCGGACCCAGGATCGAGGGTCTTCGAGGGCTAAGGACTACGGACTTTGCGGCCTCAGGACCAACTACAACCGACGATCGGCGATTAATTGCGGACTTAGGAGATCGAGGAACGAGGAGATTGAGGCGGGAATTGCCCGGCGGGGCAACTCCATGCATTGCATAGCGCGGCGACCGGGTGCGGCCCCTTAGCGCCTCTTGGACAAACTCTTCGCGGATTGTCACGAGATCGGTGGTCCTCCAAGGCACGACATCCTCCAATCGGCGCGTGCCCCTGGGTTAATCGAGAATCGTCGACTTACCCATCCTCCCGGTTCATGACGTACCTATCCTGCCGGTCCGTACCCATCAGTCCTCGATGTCCTCAGTCCGCAATTAATCGCCGATCGTCGGTTGTAGTTGGTCCTGAGGCCGCAAAGTCTTCAGTCCTTAACCCTCGAAGACCCTCGATCCTGGGTCCGCAATCACTCGCAAGAGTGGGTGGGTGAAACTGACCCACTACTTGCGGACACGATACCCAGCCGGAGCACTCACGTCCGGACGCGTTGTGCTCTGCCAGTTGCCGCGATGGTCACCCCGCTGAGGACGATCGCTCCTCCGACGATGGTAAGAAGGGGCGGTACCTGAGCGATTGCAGGGATCATCGCGCCGAGCAGTGTGGCTCCAATGGGCTCACCAAGCACCGTCAGATTCACGACGTACGCGGGAAGGTATTTGAGCGCCCAGTTCATGCCGGTATGACCGAGGAGCATCGGTCCGAGGGCGAGCCCCGCGAAGATCGCCAGGTCTGACCGTGGCTGAGGCGCCAGATGAGTGTGAGTCAGTGCAGCCGCCACGAGCAGCGTCAGGGCGCAGGCGGAATAAGCGAGACCAACGTAGGCCCAGATGCCGTACCGTGAGCGCAGATGCCGCCCGATACTGTAATACACTGCAGCTGTGACTGCCGCGGAAGCAGCGAGCAGGTTGCCAAGCATCGCATTTCGAGCAGTGGCTGTCCCCGTAGCCCGCCAGTCGGGCGCTGCGATGATCATCGCCCCGGCGATTGCCACGCAGATGCCGATCAGCTGCCGGCGCGTAGGAGCCTCGCGAAGAAAAACTGCCGATATTGCAACAATCACGGCGGGCTGCAGACTCACGAGCGTTACGGATGCGGCGATCGTAGTGAGATGTACCGATGCGTTCCACGCCCAGAAGTGAAAAGCCAGTGATACCCCCGCGGCGCCGGCGAGAAGCGCATCGCGGAAACCGAGCCCTCGCCAGTCGCGCCATTCTCCGCTCAGGAGCAACGCAACAGCGATGTTCCCGAGAGAGAAAAAGAGCCTCCACGCCGCAATGGCGAGAGGCTCCGCGCTCGATAATCTGGTGAGTGGTCCGGCAAACGAGATCCCGAGCAGCGAGGCAGCGAGTACCCACCCCGGCTGAGGGCGTTTCAAGGGATGAAGCGCAGGCAGCGAGTAGGGCGCTTCGCCTGACTTACTCCTGCCCTTGCGGCTCGTCGCTGAGCGTCATCATCTGCCGGGCGGTTCGGTTGGTGGCGTTCATGACCTTGCCGGAGTAGCTGCGGCATCCCGGTGTGTTGCTTCCGCTCACACAGCCGTTGTAGCGCTGAAGCGCCGTCCTGAGATTGGGCGCGTGCTTGATGGCGTCCGCGAGGACACTCACACCGTGGCAGATATTGCCTTCGATGCTGTAAAGATCGGTTGACTTGCAGCCCCACTGGCCGCGATGAAAGGGCATCACCTGCATGAGTCCGCGAGCGCCCATGAAGCTCCGCGCGCGGGGATTCAGGTTGTCCGACTCGACGAGCATTACGCCGACGAGCAGAGCCGGATCGATTTTCTTTCTGCGGCCTTCACGGACGACGGCGTCAGCGATCCGGTCCGCGACGTCACCGCTCCGCGTATACCGCCGGAGCACCTGGCTGATCCGGAATGCCTCCTCGCTCGGCATTTTCGCGCTGATAACTGCGCCAGGGAGCTTCATGAGCTCGGCCGGGCGGGTGAAGCTGGGATGCTGATGCTCGAGCGTCCATATGGTTCCCGCGGCGAGAAGTACGGCAAGTGCGGCCGCCTTGGTCGCCTCCATGGCGTACACGCGCCACCGGGGACGGAAAAGGGCCGCGACCTGCTCGCGCTCCTTTACAATCTTGAGGCTTGTCTTTCCCGAACTGATACGGGACAGTCCACCGTCAGGCCGCTGGTACAAGAACGCCTCCCTTTCCGTCAGAGAAAGCCCTCCCGAGGCGGTCAGCAAACCGCTCGAGCGCAACGAAATCCTTTTCCCAAACCTGATACTCTGCCGCGGTAGTCGGCGACCGATGAAGCGTGGTGCCCGCCGCCGGATCAACGGTTCTCTTCAGCTGCTTGCGCTCGCGGACGAGCTCGGCACCATGGGATTCCGCAAAGCTCCACATGCGTCGGCCGATCTGCGAATTCGTCAGCGGGCAATCCGGGTAACGGGACCGGATATACCTGATGAAGTATTCGTTATCGACAACCCGCTTGCCTGCAAGTGGCTCTCCGGGGGAATGGAGGTCGACCGTTTCTATCGACACGCGAAGCTCGGCCCCGAGCACCTTGGCGATCTGGCGCAACAGATCGAGGGAGACGTTGTAGTGGACGTCATGCTCGATGTTGCGAATCGTCGACGGTGACACGGGAACGGGCATTTGAGCGGCAACATCTTCCCGCCGCATACCTCTGAGCTTGCGAAGCCGCTCGAGGTCGCGTCCGATCCAGTCAGTCATACGTAATGTGGTAGCGCGGTTGACAACTAACGTATAAGAGTAACCGGGCTGAGGGTATGGGACAAGGGGCTCGATGGCCAAAACCCGACAACTGAAAACTCAATGACGCGCGTCGGGAGGGGGCGGTCTTACTCGTCCGGCGTAGTTGGGAGAGGCACCGCAAGCATCTGCGACGCCGCCTGGTCGGCGTAGCGCATGACCTTCCCGGAGTATGTATGACAGTGGGGGGTGTTGGTCCCGCGGACACACCCGTTGTAGCGGAGAAGTGCTCTCTCCATCGAGGGAGAACGCTTTACCAGATCAGCCAGGATGCTCGTGCCGTAACAGATATTGGATTCAATGTCGGCGAGGTCTCTCGACGGGCAGGCCTTCCATTTCCCGGCGTGGAACGGCATGACCTGCATCAGTCCGCGGGCGCTGACGTTGCTTCGGGCGGAGGGCTCCAGTTTCGCGTTTTCTGTAAGCAGCACACCGATGAGCAGAGCGGGATCGAGATTACGCTTCCCCCCCTCCGTGATGATCGCTTGCGCGATACGATTCGCGCGGAGTGTGTCTTTCGTGTACCTGCGGAGTACGCTGCTCACGCGAAATACCTGCTCGGTCACGGGAGGGGGTGCGACTACGAGCGACGCCGGCAGCTGGAGAATCTCTCCCGGCTTTACGTATTTGGGCTTCTGCTGATTCAGGGTGTAGACAGTGCCCGCAACCAGGAGCGTCGCGGCGGCGACCCCGTGCGCTATGGTCCGTACGATTTTCTGCCAGCGTTTGAGCGGAGGACGCTCGGACCCACGGCGGCGGACATTCGTATAGACGTTTCCTGCCGAATGCCGTCGGTCGTCCCCGGCAACCGGTTCGATGACCGGGGAATCCGGGCTGGCGGGAGTCGTCATAGCCGTATGTTCTGCACCCTGTATGCCATTCGCGGGTACGGAGCTTGCGCCATCTGGCATGCATCTTTTTTATGCGGGTGGGCCGGATGGCCCGCCTTTTTTCTGCCCGATCATCATACGAATATTTGTGACTGTCGCGTCCGCACCATGGCAACCTGAATGAAGGAATCCGAAGGTCTCTACAGGTGGTTCCGGTTCATCAAGCGGACCCTGATCGGCCTGGTCGCCGTGACTGTTGGCATCATGCTATTTGGGTACGCTGTCTTCATGAGGCACGTCGATGTCCGCGGCGCGTGGAGATCGGCTGCGCGCGAGCTCAACGGCGGAATGCTGCATTACGGTGAAAGGGTCGAGCGATACGCCAAAGCATTCCAGCGCAGGCCTACCGACTACTACCGCGCCACGAACGGTCTCCTCGTGGCGACGAATGACCGCGTCATCTTCATCGGGATCGCGCCCAGTGACAAGCTGCAGAGCGAAGACGCGCCGCAGACGATCCTCCAATACGAGTTCCCCAACGACACGCTGCTCCGGATGAAGCGTGCGCGGCCTTATCTTCTCTCGTCACCGGGAGTCAGAATATCGCACGAGGGTACCAACTCGGAGCAGGTCTTCGCCGCTTCACGGGGGGATGAAAGTGCGCTCGACAGTCTCGTGACGCACGTCAACCGCAGGCTCGATGCACAGCGGGTCGAGGCGATTCGCGAGCGGCGGATTCGGGCTGCTGTCGCTGCTCTCGTCGATGAGCCGATCTACTACGTGGTGAAGCGAGGCGATGCGATCTCCAGCATCGCTACGCGCTTTGACACAACTCCGGAGCTGCTGAAAAAATGGAACAGCCTTCCGACCGACAAGGTCAGGATCGGCGACCGGTTGATCGTAAAGGCTAAGGGGCCGCGGCCGGTGCTCCCACCGCCACCGCCGCCAAAACAGCGAGTACCGCGCGGTCCAAAGATCTAGACTTGGAGGCGGTACCCGGCTTTCCACACTGTGAGTATGTGCCTCGGGGTCGAGGGGTCGTTCTCGAGCTTTCGGCGCAGCTCCGCGATGTGAATGTCGACAGTTCGCGTCATTACCTCCGCCTGGTGCCCCCACACTTCCTTGAGCAGCTCCAGACGCGATGCCACAGCGCCCCTGCGCCGTAAAAGAGCGAGCAGGAGATCGAATTCCTTCGGGGTGAGTGCAACCTCCGTGTCGCGGCGCTTCACCGAGCGCGCGAGTGTATTGATCGAGACCTCCCCGAACTCTTCCGTCGCCTTGTCACCGTCGCGTTTATCACCGCCGTTCGCCCGCCTGAGAATCGCCTGCACGCGAGCCAGAAGCTCGGAGAGGCTGAACGGCTTCGTAACGTAGTCATCGGCGCCGAGGCGGAAGCCGAACACCTTGTCTGCCTCTTCTCCGCGCGCTGTTAAAATGAGCACCGGAACGTTCTTGCCCTCGGAGCGCAGCTTCTTGAGGATGCTGTAGCCGTCGATACCTGGAAGCATGAGGTCCAGGACCACCAGATCCGGATTGCCCGAGCGAGCAAGCTCGAGACCTCGAACTCCGTCCTCGGCCGCTTCGACGTCGTAGCCTTCCGATTCCAGACTGCGAGTAAGACCAAACGCGAGATTCGCGTTGTCTTCGACGACTAGTACCTTGGTCATGCGCCCACTCCCGCTGATTGTGGCACGGATACGTCGGCCCTCGTATCGACGCCTGCTGTTTCCCTGGGAAACTCGATCACGAACCTCGCGCCCCCGCCCGGGGCTTCTTCGACGCGGACGCTTCCGCGATGCAGCCGGACAAGCTCCTGCACGATCGAGAGTCCTATTCCACTCCCTCCGGCAGCTGACTCGGTGTCGCGGGTGAGGCGCACGTACGGCTCC
>DATAIM010000275.1:0-5839 GCA_036262655.1 Gemmatimonadaceae bacterium
AGAAGGGCGATGCGGGGCTGCGGGGTATTGGGCGTGTTGAGTTCCCGCACCGCCGGCTTCTCGGTCTCGCTTGGCACGCGAAGCGGCTCGTCCTGTTGCTGCACATCCTGAAGCACGAGCCGGCGTGGAATACGCTCCTGCAGGAGCAGCTCGGCTGATCTGACGAGCGGATCCGTATGAAATCTCGTCTGCCAGACGTTGGCGTTCAGCGCGTTGTCAAACGCGACGATGCTCATTCCGACATGGTGCGCCATGTAGGTGCCGACTACGGCTTTCCTCGATCCCGGGAGTGGACGCGTGTAGTCGATCGCGTCTCTGAATCCATATGGACCGAGCGCTCCTTCAGACTCGAGAACCCCAAGATTTCTGATGGCCTGGTGCGGCTCGACGAGAAGGGCAAGAGCTGTCGCGTACGGCGCGATAACCAGCTCGCGGCTCAAGCCACGCTTCAGGGCGAGCTCCGGAACCCCGAATGCCCGGTACTGATATGTGTAGGCGCGGTCGCGCACATTGTACGCCGACTCGGAGATTCCCCACGGCACTCCACGCTCGGCGCCGTAGGAAATTTGACGTCGTACTGCACCATGATGCGTCTGGCTGAGGAGGGTCGACGGGAACGTTCGCAGCACGAGCGCCGGCATCAGATATTCGAACATGCTTCCGCTCCATGACACGAGCGTGCCGCTTCCTCCGGCGGCTGTCAGTGTGCGTCCGAGCCTGAACCAATGATCCACAGGAACGTCGTCCTTCGCGATCGCGATGAATGACGAAAGCCGCGCCTCGGACGCGAGCAGATCGTAGTATGAGTTGTCCAGGCTGTTCACTGCCGGCTGGTACCCGATCGAGAAGAGCTTTCTGCGGTCGTCAAAAAGGAACCTGAAGTCCATCTCCAGAGCGTAGGCCCGCGCACGCTCGGCAATTGCGCGAAGCCTTGCGCGGTCGGTATCGCCGCAGTCAGGCGACTGCATCGCCTGAAGGCAGGCCTGCTTCAAGGCAATCAGGTGTCCCGCGAAATTACCGCTGTCGACAGTCGAGATGTACGCCGGCTCCAGAACCTGCAGCGTTTTGAGCTCATACCAGTTGTAGAAGTGGCCCCGGAACCTCCGCATTCGCTCGAGCGACCGGAACACCTTTTCGAGGCGGTCGATCATTGGCTCGAGACCGATGAGACCGAGATCACGGGCGGAAACGATTGCGAGCAGCTGGAGCCCGATATTGGTCGGCGAAGTTCGCTGCGCGATTACAGGCTCCGGATCTTCCTGAAAATTGTCCGGCGCGAGCCATTGCGTAGCCTCGGTCACGAATTTCTCGAAGTACTGCCAGTGAAGCCGAGCATAGTGCATCGCCGCCTGACGCTCAGCTTCACTTAGTCGCAGCTCGGGCGGTGTCGCTGGAGCGCTCAGCGAGTGCGCGATCACCGGCGAACCAAGCCACAGGCCGAGAAGCGGGAGCGTTCCCAGGAGCAGCAGCGCACGGTGAGCAACATCCACTTCCATCAAGTCGGCGCGGAAAGCGACGGCCGAAAAAAGCAGGACGCTGAGTAGTGCCACCGGCCACATGCGACGCCACACCTCGAGGCGGGACCCGGACGCCATTGCACGCTCTACCTGCGACGCTGTTTGCCACTCCAGGAGATTGCGCCGCGTAATTAGCAGCCTGATCAGCGTGCGGATAATTGCGTCCGCGCTGACTATTGCCTGATGAGGAAGAAAAGCGACAGCCAGGCTCCATTGCTGGGCGCTCACACCGATGTCGCGCCCGACAGCCGCGTAGTAGGCGAGCCAGGACTGATCGCGCGGAGGTCTCACCACTGCCAGCAGCAGCGAGAAGAGCCACGGAGCGGCGAGCGCGAAAAGAGTGATCGCTGTCCACAGGAGCGGAGAACCCGGCATCACGAACCACCCCGCGATGAGCAGCGCTACCTGCGAGATCTCCACCGTGCTGCGCCGGAGATTGTCGAAGATCTTCCACCGGGAGATCGCTGACAATCGATTGCGGGTTGGCCCCTGCGGTCCGGGAATCGTTTTACCGAGCCACCTCAACAGCTGCCAGTCACCGCGGATCCATCTGTGCTTTCGCCTCGTGTACGTGAGGTAGCGTGCTGGATAGTCGTCGTAGACTTCGATGTCGGTTACAAGACCCGCACGCGAATACGCGCCCTCGATCAGGTCATGGCTGAGAAGGGTGTTCTCGGGAAACCGCCCGTGAGTCGCCTTCTCGAAAGCGTCAACGTCATAGATGCCCTTCCCTGTGAAGCTTCCTTCCCCGAACAGATCCTGGTACACATCGGAGACAGCCGTCGTATACGGGTCGACACCCGGGTGACCCGAGTGAATCGCGGCAAAATGAGATGCATGTGCGCTCGTCAGCGAGACGCCAACCCGGGGCTGGAATATTCCGTACCCCCGGACAATTCGACCCAGTTGCGGATCATAGTCCGCTTTGTTCAGTGGATGCGCGATGGTGCCCGTCAACATCTGCGCAGCGTCACGCGGAAGTACCGTGTCGGAATCGAGCGTTATGACATACTTGACCTTCTGTAACGAAGCGGTCTTGCCGACAATGACGGAGAATGCATCTGCTGCTCGTCCGCGCAAAAACCTGTTGAACTGGCCGAGCTTGCCCCGCTTGCGCTCCCAGCCCATCCACACGCCCTGTTTCTCATTCCAAAGCCGGCGGCGGTGGAAGAGATAGAAAACGTCGCCGCTCTCCCGCGGATACTTTGAGTTGAGCTCGTTGAGGCCGTTGACCGCAGCCTCGATTATTTCTCCATCGCCCGGCTTCGTTTCGGCATCAGCATCCGTGAAGTCGCTCAGCACCGCGAAATACAGATTCGGATCGCGGTTGGCGAGGTACTGCACTTCGATGTGAGACAATGCTTCGTTGACAGCCCTTACGCTCCCAAAGAGTGTGGGTACGACAACCGCTGTCTTTGCGTCTTCCGGAATCCCGTCATCCCGGAATTCCATTTTCGGAAGTATGTGCGGTGGCATCAGCAGCGTGACGAGCTGATTAACCACGCTGATCGCGATCTCGTTTGCAGGCAGAAGCCCAAGCATCACCACCGCGATCACCGCCGAGCCCGGTGATGCATCCGGTACAACACGCAGCAGCGCGAGCAGGAGAAGGAGCGTGCCGACTGCAATCGCGCCGAAATAGAGGGCCGTCGGATGACGCTGGGTCCAGCGATGTATTCTTTCGCCGAGCGGCGGCTTGTAGCCGGTTGCTTCTTCGAGCTCCAGTCGGCCTTCTGCAATCAGATAATAGCCGACGTGCGATCTCGGCTCGTCACCCTGGCCGTGACCCTGAACGGATAATCCGAGCGCGATGTTCGCGATTTCTTCTTCCGGTTTGCTCGTGCGCTTCGCGATGTGCTCGACGACATGTCGGTAATGATCGCGTGTTCCAAACAACATCTGCGGGTAGTGTCCGGAAAGATCCTTTTTCAGGATCTTCTCGGTGGCACTCTGTGCTTCGACGAAGTCTTTCCAGTCCAGCCGCGCAATAGTTCGCAGGCTGGTGATGCAGTTCGAGACCGTTACCTGCGTCAGCGCGATCATCCGGTTCGAGCGAGTGACCGCGACCTCGGCACTCGGGCCGTCCTCGGCTATCCACTGCTCGAGCCAGACCAGTGGGGTGAAATTCACCTGGTAACCGCGAATCTGGTGGAGAAAACGGGCTACGAACGTCGGGCTGAAGGGCGGATGATTCTTGATGAAATCGTCGAGCTCTGCCGCAAGAGCATCAGCCGATTTGTTGTTGGCCTCCATGATCCGCGCTGCCCATCGATCTGCTTCCTCCACTTCATCGAGCCGGGCCGCGACGCGCAGCGACATTCGCCGGAGATTCTCTACCAGTCCAAGCCGCAGCATCGTCGGAATGGCCCATAGCTCCCCCATCTTGAGCGGAGCGATTCTCTGGTATTCGCGGACGAACAGCGTGAGGTTGTCGAGCGAGATGTGCCCTTCGGTGTGAGCGATCAGCTCGATGGCGACATCGTACACCCGAGGGTATTGCGCCAGCGTTCCATTCGCGAGCTTCGGCAGCTCCTGATAATACCCGCCAGGCAGGTTCGTTCTGATCTCGCGAATGTGTTCCTGAACGATGTACGAATTGTCGAGAAGCCATTCGCCTGCAGGGCTTATGTCCACTTCACGTTCGGCTGCATCCCCGAGCCGGATGTGGATTTTCTCGAGGACCCTTCGCGTGTCGTCGAGACGTCCGAGCAGGGGGCCATGACCGCGCTGCTTCTTCGGCGGCAGCAGCTTGTGTCTGCGCGCGATGTTGCGTGCGTGCTTTGCGAGGCGGTCAGTGCCGAAGACCTCGCCCCTGATCGGACCCACGAGCTTCCTGTCTGTTTCGTCTGTACGACGAAACAGACGAAACAGTCTGTTGCCGGGATTTACTGGGGGAATTGCGGTTGGCACAGGTTTAAAGCTACCGGTCTTTTCGATCGTCCGGTCCGTTCACTTGCGGGCTGGCTGCTTCGATTCGGGCGCTGGCTTGCGCCACGTGACGTTGCAGGTACGGTCCATTCCCTACGATCGTCCCTTCGTCCGTGACGCCAGCCCGCCGTCAGCTTTTAGTGTCTGCTACTTTGCGCCGCTCTTCACCTTGTTTCGGTACGCCTCACTCGCGTAGATCGCAATCTCGACGCGGCGATTCTGCTGCATACCAGACTCTGTCGAGTTGGACGCAACTGGTTCGGTCTCACCGCGACCACTGGTCTGAATGCGCGAGGACGGTACGCCCTGCCCTTGCAGATACGTGGATGCAGAGTTCGCGCGGCGATATGAGAGGCTCTGGTTATAGGACTCATCCCCTCTGCTGTCCGTGTGTCCCACAATCAGGATGTTGGAGTCTGGAAACTTGTTCAGGCTGCGAGCAAGCTCCTGCAGATTGGCCGCGGCGTCCGGACGGATTCGATCGGAATCAAAGTCGAACAGAAGACCTGAGTCGAACGTTACCTGAATCCCTTCCCCGACACGCTCTATCTTCGCGCCCGGAATCGACTGGTCGAGCTCCTTCGCCTGCTGGTCCATCTGATGGCCAATCACTGCGCCGGCCGCTCCACCTACGACTGCGCCAATGATGGCGCCCCTTGCCGTAGACCCGGTGTTATTGCCGATCACTCCGCCGACTGCGGCACCGGCACCCGCGCCAATCACTGCTCCACGTTCCTTGTTGCTCATGCTGGCGCATGACGAGAGTACGATTGAAGCTGCCGCAATGAGTCCGGCGAGGGCTGTCCGTGATGTTGAATGAATCATTCGTCTGCAACCTCTGGTGGATGAGGCCAGCGCGACCCGCGCTAGCCTTCGGTGTTCTTGTCCTGTTCGGTGATGAATTCCTCTTCCGACCTGGGCTCGGACTTTTTGCCTTGCTCGGAACCCTGGAATTCCCGCTTGTCTTCTGTGTATACACCTTCATCCTCAGGACGGAACTTCTTGTCGGTCATGATTGTGTCGTGAGTCGTATGAAAATGGGTCGCTTTTGGCATTGTTCCCTCGTATGTGAGTTACATCCATCGTAACAATTACAGGAATCGTGCCTTCGCAGGTTAGTGAGGAAACAATAACGGGTGGCCTTTCAGCCACCCGTTATTGTTTCCACGTTTACTTTCGGATCTTGTCTACCGCAGCGTCCAGCTTTTCCTGCATACGCAGGTATTCGTCGTTGATCGCTTTTGCAGCTTCCGGAATCTCCTCGCGTGCCTTTTCGATCGCATCCGAAAGCTTTGCCATCGCGGCCTTCAGCTCCTTCTCGATACTCTCCCACTTGTCCTTCAGTTCGTCCGCCATTAGCCCTCCGGCTTCACCCTCTGGAAATATGGCACCGG
>DATAIM010000276.1:0-4835 GCA_036262655.1 Gemmatimonadaceae bacterium
ACGCGACATCGCGCGAATCCTCGAATACCGCCTCTCACCGCTTTATGTCTCCGTGCATGCGACGAATTGGGAGGCGCGTAAGGTGCTGCTCAACAATCCGCGCGTTCCGAATATCGTCGAACAGCTGACCCGGCTTGCCGAGGGCGGAATCCAGTTCCACTGCCAGATGGTTGTGGTTCCCGGGCTCAACGACGGCGCCGTGCTCGAGGAGTCGCTCTCCGACCTGTGGGCGCTGGGAGACGCGGTGATTTCCGCGGCAGTAGTGCCGGTCGGACTGACGCAGTTCTCGCACCTCTACAGCGGTGAGTCGATGAATCCGCACAAGGCGCGCGAGCTGATACAGCAGGTCGACAGGTGGAGCGAGCGAGCGCGGAGTGAACGTGGCGAGACGTGGGTGTTTGGATCTGACGAGCTGTACCTGCTGGCCGGCGTCGATCTGCCGGACGAGAGTCATTACGGAGACTTCGCACAGATCGAGAACGGCATTGGTGCGGTGACTGCGCTCCGTGCGCGAGTGAGGGACGGAACATCGCAGGTTCCCCGGCTCGAAGGATTGAATGTCGGCGTCGTTACGGGAAAGGCGATGGCCGAACTGATGCCAGATCTCCTCCATCAGCTGACCGAGTCGACGGGGGCCACGTTCACGCTCATTCCCGTCGAGAACTCTCTTTTCGGCCCGACCATCACCACCGCTGGTCTGCTCGTCGGAGCGGACATCCGACACGCGCTGGAGGGGCGCAGCGATCTCGATCTCGCGCTTATTCCCGCCGAGACGATCAATGAGGATCGCGTTTTCCTCGACGATGTCCTTTTCGATGAGCTTCGGGCGATGCTGCCGATGCCAGTGTACCCATCGTACGATTTCATCGACGTACTCACGACCGACGCGATGGCGGTCGCCGCATGAACATTCCGGTGATCGCGATCGTCGGACGACCGAATGTCGGAAAGTCTGCATTGTTCAATCGCATAGTCGGAGATCAAAGCGCGATTGTGAGCGATGAAGCGGGGACGACCCGGGACCGTCATTTTGCGCGGGCCGACTGGAATGCGCGACAGTTCTGGCTCGTCGACACGGGTGGCCTCACTGACGATCCCCATGTTCCGATGGACCTCGAGATTCGAAGGCAGGTTCTCGAGGCGATCGGCGAGGCGGATTTGCTTCTGTTCGTGGTGGACGCGATTGCCGGCCTGCATCCCAGCGATTACCGGGTGATGGACCTGCTCCGGGAATCCGGTAAGCCGTGGGTTCTCGTTGCGAACAAGGTCGACGATCCGGCAACGACTGATTTCTACGAATTCTACGGACTGGGTGCAGGCGACCCGATTCCTGTCTCAGCTCAGAACGGAAAAAATTCGGGCGACCTGCTCGATGAGGTCGTGGCCCAGATCCCCGAGGCGGTCGAGGAACCTGCTGATGCGCTTCGCATCGCAGTCATTGGCCGGCCCAACGTCGGCAAGTCCTCGCTTGTAAACCGGTTGCTCGGCGAAGACCGGCTCGTGGTCTCGGAGATTGCCGGGACCACGCGCGATGCGATCGACACGCCGATGATGTACCACGATCGTGAAATGATCTTCGTCGATACCGCTGGACTCCGCCGACAGTCGCGGGTCGATGACGGGATCGAGTTCTACTCAGCCCTGCGCTCGAGGCGTGCTATCGATCGCGCGGACATCTGCATTCTGGTGATCGATGCCGTCGAGGGACTGCACAATCAGGATCTGAAGATCGCCGCCCTCGCGTGGGAATCGGGGCGGGGGCTGATCGTGGTCGTCAACAAATGGGATCTGGCGGAAAAGGACACGAACTCCGCGCACAAGTTCCAGAAAGAAGCGGCGGAGAAGGCTCCTTTCTTCAGGTTCGTCCCGTTCATTTTCACGTCGGCGCTCACCGGTCAGCGGGTAACGCGAATCCTGGAAACGATCCTCGATGTGGAGAGGGAACGGAGTAAGCGCATATCGACCTCACAGGTGAACACGACGCTCGAGCAGCTTGTCGCGCGTCGGCAGCCTCCTCAGGCGGCGGGAAGGGAAGTGAAGTTGAATTACGCGACACAGGTGGAGACGACACCTCCCGTAATTGCCGTGTTCGGGAACAATCCCGATCTCGTTCAGGAACATTATATCCGCTACCTGCACAACGGGTTCCGTGAAGCATGGGGATTTACGGGGAGCCCGCTTCGCGTGGTAATGCGACGGAAGTCAGCGTAAGTGCACCCCCTTCTGGGGCTTTTTATTGCATATCTGGTTGGCTCGGTTCCATTTGCATATCTCGCCGGCAAGACAAAGGGCATCGACCTGAGGGAGCACGGCTCCGGAAACCTGGGCGCGACGAACGCCACGAGAGTCCTCGGCAAACGAATCGGCGGGCTCGTCTACGTGGCAGATACGCTGAAGGGAATGCTTCCACCGCTGCTCCTGACTCCTCATGTCAGCAGCATTCGGCCCGATCTGTGGGCAATCGGATTTGGAGTCGCGGCGATCATCGGGCATGTGCGGCCCATTTTTCTGCTCGGGCAGGGAGGCGGGAAGGGAGTCGCAACCGCCGGAGGTGTGTTCTTCGGGCTGGCACCGATTCCGGCCCTGATCTCGTTCGCATGCTTCGTCGCTGCGCTGGTGGTCACCCGCTATGCGAGTGTCGGATCGATGGTCGCGGCCGTGACGCTGCCGCTGGGGATTTATGCATTCCAGGGCGCCTCGATCCTGTTCCACATCAGCTGCGCGATCGGACTGTTTGTATTCTGGATGCATCGCGGCAATCTCGCGCGATTGAAACACGGGACCGAGCCGAAGATCGGTTCCGCCGGGTCGAGGGCTACATCGGCATGACTCGCTGCGCGGTGATTGGAGCGGGCGCCTGGGGAACGGCTCTCGCAGATCTGCTTGCACGGAACGGACATGAAGTGCGGATCTGGGCGTACGAGTGGGACGTTGTAGAGACGATCAACCGGCTGCATCAAAACCGCCGATTTCTTGCCGGACATCAGCTGGCGGATACGCTCGACGCGAACAACGACATAGGTGAAACGCTCGACGGCGCTGAGCTTGTCACACTCGCGACTCCGTCCCACGTTCTGAGAACGGTGACGAAATCCGCAAGTAAGTACGTTGGAGCCGGGACCGCCGTTGTGGTCGCGTCGAAAGGAATCGAGCGCGAGAGCCTCGCGCTGATGACGGAAGTCGCTGCGGAAGAGCTGCCACAGGGGATAGTCGTGGCGCTCTCAGGCCCAAGCTTCGCATCGGAAGTCGCAGCGCAGCAGCCAACGGCGGTTGTGGTGGCGTCCAGGGATGAGAATGCCGCGCTGTTTGCTCAGCAGGCATTCAGCTCGATCCATTTCCGCGCCTACACGCATGCCGATGTGACGGGAGTCGAGGTCGGCGGCTCGCTCAAGAACGTGATGGCAGTCGCTACAGGCATTGCCGATGGACTGGGGCTCGGGTTCAATGCCCGAGCTGCTCTCATCACGAGGGGCCTCGCCGAGATGACGCGACTCGGCGCGAGGCTTGGGGCGGAGCCGGCGACCCTCGCCGGGCTCGCGGGGCTCGGCGATCTCGTTCTGACGTGCACCGGATCGTTGAGCCGCAATCGAAGCGTTGGTGTGGAAGTTGGAAAGGGAGTACCCCTCGATGAGGTGCTCGCGGGGAGGGAGACGGTCGCGGAAGGTGTCGTTACTACGAGAAGCGCGCACGCGCTGGCGGCGCGGGAGGAAGTGGAGATGCCGATTGTGGATGCGGTCCACAGGGTGTTGTTCGAGGGGCAGCCGGCCCGGGACGCCATTGCGGAGCTGATGGCGCGCGAGCTGAGACCGGAGAGTGACTGATGGCCGCTGAGCCCGTCAGGGAATTTTTCTCCATGGGTGACGTCTGCGGCCTGACAGACCTGAAACCCCATGTGCTCCGCTATTGGGAGAGTCAGTTTCGATTTCTGCATCCCGCAAAGAATCGGTCAGGAAACCGTGTGTACCAGCGGCGGGAGATCGAGCTGATTATGCTCGTCCGGCAGCTCCTCTACACAGAGAAGTACACGATTGACGGCGCACGACAAAAGATCGACGAATACAAAAAAAATGGAGAGCTCCGCAGCGTCGCACGTGCTGCGCTGGACATGCAGACGGTCGAATCACTGGAGGCGGATCTCCGCGCAATTACTGCCATTCTCGACGGAGATGATCCGGCCGAATGAGCAAATCAATTGTTGTCGTGCTGCCGGCATTCAACGCCGAGAAAACGTTGGCTCCCGTAGTGAACGGGCTGCGCAAGTCATTGCCGGATGCCTTCATCATCGGCGTAAACGACGGATCCACGGATGGAACGGGGGCACTGCTTCGTTCCGTCTGCGACCAGGCGATCGACTTTCCCGTCAATCGGGGAAAGGGAGCAGCGCTCCAGGTCGCATTTGCCGCCGCACTCGAGCGCCCATGCGATGCTGTGCTCACGATCGATTCGGACGGCCAGCATGACCCGGCTTTCGGGCCATCTATTCTCGCGGCGCTCGAGCACAGTCACATCGCTATCGGCACGCGTGATTTGAGTCAGGAGCAGGTGCCGAAACACCGGCGCGTCGCGAATTTTCTGTCAAGCGCAGCGACTCGACTAGTCTCCGGCGGTGCTGTTCGTGACAGTCAATCGGGGTACCGCGCAATCCGGCGGGAAGTGCTCGAGGAGGTCAGGGCCGTTGGCGACCGCTACGAGTACGAAACGGATTTCATCATCCGCGCCGCGCACGCCGGCTTTACGATAACCAACGTTCCGATCTCGACCATCTATGGGCCGCAGAGCTACTTCCGCGAGTTCCATGACGCGATGCGCGTGATCGGTGTGCTGTGGGCGCACAG
>DATAIM010000277.1:0-4138 GCA_036262655.1 Gemmatimonadaceae bacterium
GGAGCCGGTTCACCAGGTTCGTCAAGAGCACGCGGTGCCCCGGTGTGCCGGGCGGGACCGGTGCGCCGGCCTCGTCGACGACCTCCAGCACGACCAGGTCCTCTCACGGACAAACTGGTCGAGCTCCTCCGTCGTTGCGTACACCCCCGGCGAGACTCTGATCGCATTCGCAAACGGCGAATGGCGACCGGCCTTGTTCTGCACGAGAATTCCTTTTGACCGCAGGTGCTTCACCAGCGCTGCCGGGTCCACCCCTTCGATCATGAACGACGCAACTCCAAATCTCCGCTCTGCCTCACGCGGAGTCAGGATCCTCACCCCTGGCGTCGAGGCAAGTCTGCTCTGCCAGTATTCTCCAAGGTACCGTACTCGCGCTCTCTTTCGCTCGAGTCCGATTGTTCGCTGGAAATCGAGGGCGTCATTGACAGCCGCATAGGCCGCCATGTTGAACGTGCCGGTCCACTCGTAGAGGTCGGTCGGATACTTCGACGTATCCCAGGACGGCGGATGAAGCGGCAGCACTCTTCCGAAGTGCTCCTGTCGCATTATCAACGCTCCAGTCCCCATGGGGGCGGCGACCCATTTGTGAAGCGAGGTCGCGAGAAAATCACAACCAATGTCGTCGAAGCTGACGTCGAGAACGCCGACACTCTGAGCAGCGTCCACGAGCACAGCGACTCCTTTCGCGCGAGCGGCGCGGGTAACCGCCTTTACGGGAAGGATCTCGCCAGACCAGGCACTCACGTGAGAAATCAGCAGCAACCTGGTCCGGGGCCCGATCGCGTCCGTTACTCTCCGCACAAGGTCTAGAGAGCTCTCATTGGGAAGGGGAATCTTGACGACTTTCATCACGATTCCGTCGCGCCTCTGCCTTTGAAGAACCGTCTCCACCATGTCGGGATACTCGTGATTCGTCACGAGTATCTCGTCTCCGCGCTCGAGTGGAAAACCGTGCAGCACGGTGTTGAGAGCAACAGTCGCGTTCAGAGTAAAGGCCAGCCGCGATGGAGCAGAGCCAAGAAGCGCCGCGAGCGCTTTTCTAGCCACATCCGTCTCGTTATTCCACATCTTTCCGAAACTCTCGGCCGGCGCGTGTCGCAGCTTGCGTCCTCTTTGCACGTAGGCATCAAAGACCGGCGCAGGCGTCGGGGCTGTGTTCGCGTTGTCGAAGTCGACGAGATCGGTCGTCGTGACATATGCCTGCCGAATCTTCCGCCAGAATGCCTCGTCTTCGGCAAGGACTTCCGCGCGCGCTTCACCGGTCTCGCTGAGCGCCCCGTGCACGACGGACCTGTAGCCCGGAATCAGCCGGTCAGACAGGCCCGCAGCTATCGCGATCCCTGAAAAGCGCATGAACTCACGTCTTTCCATGTAAGTCCTTCCGGTCGCTTTTGGCGATTTGATCGGAATCCCTCGTGAGCGCTGCCGGAAGAATGCCCCTGGCGCCGAATCTCGCCCGAACTTTGTCGACGGCTTGGGACAACACCCTGTCCCGATCTGTCTCGCTGCCAACGCTCGAGCTCGTTGCGAAAAGCGCGAGCTGATCTGCCTTTGGATCCTGCGCGAGAGATGACAGCGCCACACCGAGGAGCCGCGCCGGAACACGCCGCGCAGCCCGGAGTTTGGTGAGAAGCTCCCGCGCTGCCCGAAGAAGTACGCGGTCTGATACAACCGGCTCGATCAGCGTCCGCCGGGCCGAGCGTGTCCTGAAGTCTGTGTCCCTGATGCGCACTGTTATGGTGCGGGCCGCAAGTCCATCACTCCGAAGGTCGAACGCAGCCCGCGTGACCAGCGCAAGGAGCTCTCGCTCGAGGTCCCTGTCATCGTTCAGGTCCTGCGCGAAAGTCTCGTCGCGGCTGATGCTCTTCGCCTCTCCGCCCGAGTCGACTTCGGCGTCACTCACCCCGTGCACTCTTTCCCAGAGCCACCCGGCCTCTCTCTCGCCCAGCCACGTTTCAAGCGTCGCGCGATCATACTGAAGGACATCTGGTACCGTAGCCATTCCGAGTGCGGCGAGCCGCTCCTGAAACTTCGGTCCGATGAGAGGAATCTCCGCGAGTGCAAACGTCCGGAGGAATTCTTCCTCGGCCCCGGGCTCGACGATGTGCACTCCGTCCGCGGTGGTGCCGGGCTTGGGCTTCGCGCGCTCGACTGCGAGCTTCGCGATCAGCTTGTTCGTCCCTCCGCCAACGGAGATCGAGAGCCCGGTCTCGGCACGTACGGCATCGCGCATCCGGTGCGCCGTAGTGCGCAGATGCTCGTGATGATATACGCCCTCTGTTCCACCAAGATCGAGGTACCACTCGTCGATGCTCGCGCCTTCGATCGCGGGAGCGAACCGCTCCAGAACTGTGCGGATCTCGTGGCTCTTCGTCGAGCATGCCTTCCGGGGCACCGGCACGCACAGCGCGTCGGGACAAAGTCTCAGCGCTCGGGAGATCGGCATGGCCGAGCGAACGCCATACTTTCGCGTTTCGTAGGACGCGGAGCATACGACGCCGCGGCTTTCGCGTGAGCCGCCCACTATGAGAAGCGGGGCCTTGCCCGCTCCGTCGGGATCCACCATCCGCGCGACAGCAACATAGAAAGCGTCGGCATCGGCTAGCAGTATCCGCCTGGGAACTGGCACCGATGATCCGGGTCTCATACGCGCTTCGTCCTGCTATCGCCGATCTCGTCGGGGATGACTCGCTCGATACGCTGATCAGGCACCAGCCACATCACCGCGACTGTGACGTACAGCCCCTGTGAGATCCATTGGTTGAAAAAAGCGGCGGGAACCGCGATCAGATAAAAGATCAGAGAGAGCTTGCCCTTCCAATCCGATCCGATTGCCCGCGCCAGTACGGAATCCGGGCCATCGCCCTTGATGATCCGCCCCTGGAGGATGAAGTACGCGACGGCAGCCATGAGCATTATGGTTCCGTACACCGCCGTAGGTGTCGCCGCGAAGTGGTTCTCGCCCATCCACGCCGTCGAGAACGGGACGAGCGACAACCAGAACAGCAGATGAAGATTCGCCCACTGCACGGCGCCCGTAACCCGCTTCGTAGCGCGCAGCATGTGATGATGGTTGTTCCAGTAAATGCCGAGGTAGACAAAGCTGAGCGTGTAGCTTGCGAGCACCGGGATGAGCGGCGTCAGCGCGTCGAGCGTTGTACCATGCGGCACATGCAGCTCGAGCACCATGATCGTTATGAGGATCGCGATCACGCCGTCACTGAAGGCTTCGAGTCGACTTGTGTTCATCGCCGCGGGGTCGCCGGGCGGTCGTCGGTCGCCGCTGTCAGTGCAGCAAGGCGGTTGACCAGAGCTGAATCGCCGATCTGGGCCGCGATCGCCGCAAAATCTTCTCGAGGTCCGCTCCACTCCAGCTCGTCGACGTCCGCGAACAATGCAGCATCGGTGCGGAGCGTAGCCAGATCCTTGAAAAGAAGGGCGTGCTGCTGATTGGTACCAAGGACTTCTGGGGGAAACTGCTCGATGTGTCCGTGGCGCTCTATCAGTCTCGCGGCAGTCTTGGCTCCGCACCCCGAGATTCCCGGGAATCCATCTGCTGCGTCTCCGACGAGCGCGAGATAATCCGCAATGAACGCGGGAGCTACTCCGAACTTCACCCGCACCGCCTCCTCATCCCGTATCTGGCCACTTTTCCGATCGACCTGTACCACTCGGTTACCGACGACACACTGCGCGAGATCCTTGTCCGGTGTCCAGATGGAAATTTTTTCGACACGAGAGTCCCTCGCCGCAATCGCTGCCGCCGAGGCAAGAGCATCGTCAGCCTCGAGGTCTACCATTGCCCAGGTAGCAACGCCCATTGCAGTCAGTGCTCGCTCGAGAGGGTGAAACTGCGCTCGCAGCACCGGCTCCACTCCTTCACCCGTTTTGTATCCGGCCCACAGCTCATTGCGAAACGACTCTATCACATGATCAGTCGCGACTCCGATGTGCGTTGCTCCCGTCTCGAGCATCTGGACGACCGTCCGAATCACGCCGAGAACAGCGCCGAGCGGGGGATCCTTCGTCACGCCGCGCCGAAGGCCGTAAAAGTGACGGAACAGCTCGTACGTACCATCGATCAGATGGACGATCAAGGTACCCGCCTCTCAGGTGTGTTCGAGCCAGAGATCATTAC
>DATAIM010000278.1:0-7112 GCA_036262655.1 Gemmatimonadaceae bacterium
GGCAGAGTCCGTGCCCGTGTTTCTCGTTATCCACCCTGGTAAAATCTTCGGACAAGTTTGGAATTTCGGCCTGGCTGACCGCAGAAAAACCGAAATACCTTCCACGGGGAGCAAGGTTTCCTCGGGTTCAAATGCATAAATCCCTGGATGGCAGAGAACGGACCGAAACGTCGAGTTCAACGACTATTTTTACCGCCGAGGGGACCGAGGCCGCCGAGAAGTGCCACGGGACCGCAGCAGGTCGTCGCGGAATTGGCGCTGATCACAATTCTTATGGGTTTGTTTTACAAAAGCGTTTGCAGTTCTCGGCGGTAAAAATAAGAAAACTCCCTGCGGGATAGGCGCCGAGCCTCTGGATCCAATCCGAGCCACCAACAAAAACGCCGCCACGAAATCCGCGGCGGCGTTTTTGACAAGGGAAGGATTGCAGCTACCGGTAATTCGAATCGATAGTGCTCAGCTGCGAATGAATCGCGGTCCACGCGCTCTGAACCTGATACGATGGGCGGGCGGACTGAATTGCAGTGTCGACACGACGGGCCGAATTCAGCAGGGCGCGGCCGGCTGAGATGGTTGCGTCGGAGTTGGGAGTCGCCCCGCGAGCGAGCTGCTCATACAGCGAGGCGTTGTCCGAGAACGCCGATAGCGCGAACCACAGCTCGAGCTCGCCTTCCGCGTATGATCTGCCGGGGTTCAAGCGACCGAGCGTAGAGATCGACAGATCGGAGCGCGCACGCGCCACTAATGTCTGCGCGTTGCGGCGAAGAGTCGAAGCTTCCTCCGCAGTCAGCATACCGCCCGCTGTTGTCGCGCTCGTGAGCGAGATGCCGAGTGCCTGGGCCGTTCGGTAGTCGAGGTTGCCCGTGGCCCTGAATCCATGGTCACTCTGGAACTCGAACAGTGCGCGCTGGGTGGCATCGTCCAGCACACCGTTGATCGAGCCGCGATAGTAATTCTGTTGCGCCAGCGCCTGCTGCGCCGCGCGAATGCGGTCCGCTGCCGTGAAGATCGTGTATGCATCGGCTGAGCGAAGTCTACCGCGTCCTCTCAGAACAACCTGCTGGTCGAGCTGAACGGCAAGTGGTGTTCCGGCAGGGACGCGCACATCCTGCGCTTCGGAGAGCAGGCTTCCCAGTGCCGACAGGATTCCCGATGCCGGGCTTCTCGAAGATCCGGCACCCGCAATCGCGGCACCTATTCCGCCGCGGCCGCCAACAAGAACCACTCTCGCGTTTGGATCGGCGTCGATCTGCCGGCGCTCCGCCGAATCGGTACTCGTGAGATGCGCGACGAGCGGGTAGCTCGTTCCGTCCGGAAGAGTCAACCGATCGAACGTCACCTGGATGACACCAGACTGCTGCCGCGTTGCCGGCTGAACGAAGGTGATGCTGCCACGAATGCGGCTGTTCGCGGGAATCACGGTGTAGTTATCAACGCCGATCGAATCGGCGATTGTCGTCTCGAAGGTCTCGCCGACGCGAGCTCTGGACGACTCGAGCGGGGAGTTGGTGCGAACAATGATGACGCTGCCCTCCGGGAGTACCAGACGCGCCTGCGCGGGCAGGATGGACGCAGCAGAGAGCGAAATGGCCACGCTCAAAGCGGCGCGGCGCAGGATTGTGTTCGTGTGTGGTTGCATGCTCAATCTCCTCGTCAAACGTGGGGGCCGTCTGATCCGGAGGATTCAAGATGCGTACCGGGAAGAATTTACGATGGTTCGTTAACTATCGAACCGCGTCCGGCGTCCCCATGATACCGAACGCTTCGCGACGATTTGCGACGTCGCCGTCGGGGATGGCTACCGCAACCCACGGCTGATTCATCGACGTCGCGCGGACTGTCCACTCGACCGTTTCCGGCGCGCCCCTTTTCAGGTTGAGCGTCTTCGCAGCAACGGGTCCACTCAGGTTCTCACTGCGAACCGCAAAGGTGTGCCGCCCTGTTCCTCTCGCAATGAGCCTCAAGGTAATGCGTCCGTTCCCACCACTGCTCGCACTCAGCGAATAGTCCAGCGTCCGAGCCGTTCGAACATCCGCAACCGAGGGATCGGTCAAATCTTCCATCAGCCACAGCCACCGCGCCGATGGATGAACCCAGACTTCCTTGTAGACGTACATGTTCTGCGAAGGCCAGTACGGCCGGTCCGTGATTCCCCAGCTCTGCATGCCAACCGGCAGCGATCCGACGAAATCTCCGGACGATACACTGTACTGCTGCGCAAAGTCGTAACCCTCCCCGTACATCGTGCTCTGCGCGAATGGATTCCTGCCGACAATCCACTGTGCCTGCTTCTCCGCCAGCTGTTCCGACGCTTTGTCATGACGGAGACGCGCAGCCGCTGACAATGCCTTTGCCTGTGACAGAAGAATTCCGTAATTACCGCGACGAGCGAACCACACGGGGAATGCGCGGAGGTAATAACCGTCACCCATCGCCATACCCTGGAGCACCTGCTGCTGAAACGCCTCGCGCGTTTCCATGTGGAGTGCACCCTTCTCCGGCCGCTGCAGGTATTCCCTGTCAGTGTAGACGTAAGCCGGGAGCACTCCGTACGGCTCGGTCGTTCGTGCACCTGCCTTCTGATATTCGGAATAAAAGGCAACAGTGGAATACCACTTCATCCAATCAGCGTGGTTCGGAAATGTCTCCGCCAGTTTTGCGAGCGCGACGATTGGCGCCTGGTCGTTTCCGCGGTGGAACTGATGGAAGATCGTGTCTCTGTCGGGGCCGGTGTAAAAGAATCCGGCGAGGGGATACTTCGAGCCGACATAGGTCTTCTGCTGTGAGGCGAGGATGATCCGAGCGAGCTCGATGGCCTTGTCCGCGTACAACTTCTTCTCCGTCGCCTTGTACAACTCGATCGATGCAAGTATTCCAATACCGGCGAGCTCGATCGGGGTCGCAGCGAAAGCGGGAGTATGCCATGTGTCCGGCCCCTCCCTGCCGGCGATCGCATACGTCCAGTCCTCCTCGGCGAGCTGGAGCGCCCGCGCAGCAGTCTCCGAATCAGCATCCCTGAGGAGGCGGTATGCAATCGCCTCGGCCGCGGCGGCGATGTAGTTCGCGTTCGGGTTGTTCTTCGCCTCGCGCGAGCGATCGTCGGCATTACCCGCGATGTTGTCAGTCCACAGGTTATGAGACGCAAACGAAATTCTGTAGCCACCGGGGAAGCGAACCTTCATTACCCAGTACAGTCCCCAGCGCGCCTCGTCGATCAGTCGCTTCACGAGCGCCGGATCACCGCCGCGCTTCGCCATCGACTCGGCGAGCGCGAACATGGCATACGTAGCTTCGCCGGTGTTGATCAACCCCTGCGACAGGTCACCGGCATCGTGCCATCCTCCATTCATCACGATCTTCTGGTCGCCAAGCGTGGCAAACCAGTCGCGGTGGTCATCCCCGTGAACGCCGGGTATCTCCATGCCGCAGCGCTCGCCGTAAAAGAAGTTGAGCGTCTTCCAGATGGTCGAATCCCACACGTTGCCGCCAATGTCGAACCACTTCGACGTGGCATTTCCCGCTGTAATCATGTATCGGCCGGGCACCCGGACGCTGGAAAAGTCGAGCAGCTGATACGCACCGAGCCGAGTGGTCAATGTTCTGGTCGGGAGCTGGAGCGGGACGATCTGCTTGTCACCCACCCGCCGAAGCAAGGTGAACTCCCGTGCCCGAGTGCCGCTCGCGATCGCTGTCTTCGGTTCGTTGGTGCGATAGCCGCTGTGACTAACCGCGATTTTCCGCGGACCAACTGACCAGCCCTCGTAGTTATCCGGCACCACGCGCTCGAGCTCGATCTTTCCAATCTCGAACGAGACGTGATCGTCTGGCTGGGCGAGCATTTTGTTCACCCAGTATCCGAGCTCGATCATCGTCACCTTGTCGCGAGCGAGCGGAGTTATCTCCCAGACCACGTGCTGCCATTCACCGCTTGTCAGGGTCACGTAGTGAATGCCTTCTCTATAGTAGGCATCCGGAACCTTCACTTTCCCGTCGTTGTGCAGAACGATCTGTATGGGAAACGCGGGAATTCCGGAGAACGTCGGACGGATCCACATCGAGATGCGGTTGTAGGCGGACCAGTCTTCGCCGGGAAATGCTCGTTTCAGGTTCACTGACGACAGGCCGTTCCGTGTCGGCGCCGGCTTGTCGGTAAACATGTCCATGTCGACTCGCAGCCCGTGACTGTAGATACCGTCGGTTCCCGATGTGAATGAAATCCGGCCGGTTCCCTGGAATGTCCAGCTCGCTGGGACCGTCATGTCATCGAGCAAGCGGCTCGCAAGAACCGGCTTCTTGAGCCAGCCCCATTCCGCGGAATTCTGCGTCGGAATCGGCATCAGCCCGGGGGCCTGCGCTTGGGCTGAGGCGGCGCCTGCCAGGACGAACAGAATCGCCGCAGCCTCATTAAATGCCGCAAGACAGAGAGTGCGTCGTACTGCCGCGCGAGTCAGCATGAAGGCATCAAGGCTTCGTTAGTGTATCGACCCATTTTCGGCTGATACCGGCAACTTCGTCGAGCACCTGCGCGTCGTTGCGTCCCGATGACTTCGGCACATGGAAGCTATGATCCGCGCTTTCGAGCCACTGCATGTCCCAGCGCGTCATTACCGCCTCGAGCGCTTTCATCATCAAGTCAGGAGTGCAGAACGTATCGCGTGTACCGTTGAAGCAGAGCACCGGTACGGTGATCGACGGAAGGTGCGCGTCGCGCAGCTTATCGAGCTGTCCGGGCGGGTGAAGAGGATACGCGAACAACAGCAGTCCGTCGCAATCGTATCCTTTGGCGGCCATCATCGAGGCAGCGCGTCCACCCATCGACCTTCCGCCGATGAGAAGCGTTTTCGGCTCGAGCTCCGCGCGCGTTCTCGCGACAACTGCCTCGAAGCACTTCTCCAGCCGCGGCATCTGATCCGGCCGGCCGGATCCTTTTTCGCGGTAGAGAAAATTGAACCGCACCATGCTGATACCACGTGCACCGAGTGCGTTTGCAAGTCCGATCATGCTGCGGTCGTTCATTCGTCCGCCGGCGCCGTGAGCGCACACGAACACAAGATCCTCGACGGGATTGCGCGCCGGCGTAAACAAAGCTCGCGTCGCTTCGCCGCTGACATCGATCGTCCATTCGGCGTACTCACCGCTGAAGTCTTTCTCGGTCATAACTGAAAGTGCGACGTCTGGGGCACGGCGTCGAGAGCGTTGACACCCTCTGCGGTGACGCGTAGCGTCATGCCATGAGACGCGATGTCACAACGCTGGCGACTCGCGCGCGGGTATTCGCTCGTGGGCCTGCGGCACGGCCAAGCGTCACTCTCCTGTTCGTCGTGCTCCTGGCGTGTCACGCGGGCCCTTCTGATCCAATCACCGAAATCGAAGGAACCTGGGGCGGGAACAATGCGGGTCTCATCGCCGAGGACACTGTGGCGCACGTGCACATCGGCTGCACGCTCGGCTACGCGAAAGGCCCGATTCGTCCGAATGCCGACGGACTGTTCGAGACCACCGGTACATACAACGTCGATGCGTATCCGATCGATCGGGGGATCATCCATCCTGCACGCTTCAGCGGTCGAGTGACAGGGAAGACAATGACTCTGACGGTCGTTTTAAGGGATGATGGGCGAGTGTTGGGGCCGGTAACTCTGACTTTCGGGAAAGAACCTCAAATGGGGCCCTGTCCCATTTGTCGCAATGCCGATTTGAGAGAAGCCGAGCGGCAGATCCGAATGCTTACGAAACACCGATTTGCAAGAGACCTTCGATATCCTTTTTGATCCGCTTAGATGGCAGCAACGGGAGATAACCCCATCTCATCGAGGAATGTGTGTCCGCCTGTCGGCGTGCCGTTCCGCTCTTCGGCACATGTGAGCACCAGGCGGTCGATTGTCCGCGTCATCCCTACATACAGAAGACGCCTCAGCTCCTCGATCTCCGCTTTGGTTTTTTTCGGCGTTCTGGTGAAGCCGGCATCGTCTGTACCGAGGATGTAAACGCGCGAGAACTCGAGGCCCTTCGTCGAATGGAGAGTCAGGAGACTCACCCTACCAGCGTCCGACGACGCACCGTCCCATTTCGATAACGCAACACGCTCGAGGAATCCTGCTATCTGCTCGCGCAGCGGCTTTCCCTTCTGCATCCGCAGCAAAGGCCGGATGCGCGCCATCGCCTCAGGGTAACGCTCGCTCGCCGTCTTGTCGGTTCGGAGCCGGAGCATCAGGTCAGCGCCGCCAAGCAGCTCGATCAGCTCGTCGGGTGAGCGCACGGCGGCTTCGGTGCAATGCTCACACTCTCCACGATAAAACTCGAGACAGTTGCTGTAACGACCAAGTGAATAGAGACGCGCGAGATCGCGGAGCCGCATCGCCTCCTCGCAAAGCGTCTCGGGCTCACTCAGCGCAAGTGCGACACCGAGATGATCGAGCAGGTTGTCGAGGGATGTCTTGCGTGCCCGCACAACCTTGTCCTCGCCGAGGCGCAGGAAGACCTCGGCAAGAGTGCGAGTATCGTCGAGCGCATGGTGGGCCCGGCCGGGAGCAATTCCGTAGATACGCGCGAGATTCGGAAGAGATGCACTGCTGCTCCGAAGCTCGCGCGCGAGAATGAGCGTGTCGTAGGTGCAGAGATCAGCGCTTTCGGGTCCGCCTGCCATTCGCCGCAGAATCGGAAAGTCGAAGTTATGACCGTTATGTGCGACGAGCACATCGCGCCCGCAGAATTCGCGGAATCGCGGCCACACTTCCTCGAAGTGCGAGGCACTGCCGAGATCGTGCTCCGAGATTCCGTGCACGTCCCAGGCGCCCGCCGAAATCGGCACACGCGGCTTCACGAGGGACCTGAATTCGTCGATCACCCGCCCGTTTCGAACACGCACCGCCGCTATCTCCACCACCTCAGCCGATGCGATGTCGTTGTCGGTGGTCTCGATGTCGACAGCAGTAAAGTTCCTGAACTGGTTCGTGAAGTCGCTGCTTCTCACGATCTGCATTGCCTTGAAGAGCCCGAGAGCAATGCCAAGTGACCGGCAATCGGAGTGGCCGAGCGAGATGCTGTCCGTTTTTGGGACGCCGCCGAGCTGAACGCGGTTGATGCCGATACCGTTGAGCATCCCCTTGAGC